>JAFSFU010000053.1 GCA_017435025.1 Lachnospiraceae bacterium
GGGCTCGTTTTTCGTTATTTCAGGTATTGGTAGTTTTAATAAAAGACCAAGAAATTAATTCTCCACTTTGCTGTGGTTTCCTATGGCGTTTTGTGCAATTTGTCGATTGATGACACGTCAAATCTGTGATAGGATGATTGCACTACAGATGACAAATCTATGAAATCTAACGTTAGTCTTATGCACTTCATGAAGGTTCGTACCGGTTCGGTGCTCATCATAATGCATATTTTGTAGAAAGACCTTTTTATACGCTCGAGACACTTGATGTGTCTGGTTTGTGTTCGTTATAATTTAGGAAAGAGGGGGAAGGTTTGGGAAAATAGAATTACAGGAGCGGATTGCGCATGCGATACAACAGTTCGATCTATTCAGTAATGTATTTATGAAGGTCGTGTTCCGGGATGTTCCGGCGTGTCAGCATGTGCTGAGGATTTTGACGGGAGATAAGAATCTAGAGGTATCAAATGTGCGGACAGAGTATGAAATCGCAAAAGTGAAATCGCGGGATTCCAGACTGGATGTGCTTGCAGAGACTGGGAACCGGGCACTTTACAATCTGGAGCTGCAGAGAGACCAGTATCTGGACCATGCAAAGCGAGTACGGTTTTATAATGCGATGGTGGACAGTGAGATGTTGGAAAAAGGGACAGAGTACGATGAGCTGCCGGATTTGACGACATATTACATAAGTGAAACAGATCTTTGGAAGAAAGGGCAGATAAGCTACCGGCTGGAAAAGAGCCTCACAAAGACAAATGTGCCGTACCATGATGGAGTGGATATCATTTATGTGAATGCAGAAGTGGACGACCATTCCGAAGTGGCTCAGTTGATGAAATATTTTAAAACAGCAGATCCGCATGACAACAGTCAGGGAGAACTGTCGAAGCGGGTCCATTTTTTGGAATGCGAAGAGGAGGGAAGAAAGGTTATGTGTAAAGTCACAGATGAATTGGTGGAATATGGAATGGAATTGGGAGAAGCACGTGGAAGAGAACTTGGAATTAAGAGTATTGTTTTGCGGATGGCCGGGCGCGGAAAGAAACTGAACGAGATACTCGCAGATACCGGAATTTCCCTTGAGGTGGCAGAACGCTGGCTGAAGGAAGCATCTGTTGTGCCTGTCTAAAAAGGAACACGGAAGATAGTAACAAAATAAAAATCACGAAAGTAACACACGAGAGCCAGACAGTTATAGTGAATCTGTCTGGCTCTCATGCATTTTACTCAGAAACTACAGATTTTGAAAATCAACAGTCGCATTTCCATTTTTATCATAAATCACAGCGTCTTTATCCATGATCAGCTGATTCACAGTTTCGATCAGTGCCTGCGCAGATGGATATGCCGGTGTATAGTTGGCAATAATCTCCTTAGCAGCCGCAGCTTCATTCCCGAGGAGTGCATCGACAACAAACAACTGGGCTTTTGCGGAATTAACACAAAGGCGTTCCGGATCAGATACCTGATAATCAATGCCGTGGACGGTTCCGGTTGCGCCCATGCAGGTGAACTGCACGCCCGGCATAATCTGGGTGACGTCACCAAAATCAGATGTACCGGTCTGCCACGCCTGATAATTGAAAGCGACTTTATCGGCGCCGGCCAGATCAATGCAGCATTGTTCGATCAGCTTCATATATGCCGGATCATGGTATGCCGGGGAGTGTCCCGGACGGTCAGATATTTCCACACCAGCGCCCATAGCCAGTGCTGCACCGGCCATAGCGCGGTTCAATTTCTTGTTTTCTTTTTCAATTGCAGCGATTGTTTTCGCACGTACGTGACTCTCCAGAACAAATTCATCCGGAATGATATTAACCGCACAATTTGCTCCCATGGCAACCGGATGGA
>JAFSFU010000054.1 GCA_017435025.1 Lachnospiraceae bacterium
GGAAACTGTAGATGGTCAGAATGGTGGGATTGCAATGCCCAATATGACAGTATTATATGCCGAGGATATTGGACTTGACCATTCGAAATCCCATGATTCGCCCGGTTTTTCTGAAATGCTGGAGTTGGGCTATCATATTTTCCCGGATTATCGCAGACGTGGATATGCAAAAGAAGCCTGTGGATCGATTATGGAATATGGAAGAGAGTACCTTGGCGTAACAAGGTTTGTGGTGCGGATTGATAAGGAAAATGAAGCATCGTTGAAACTAGCGGGAGAATTGGGATTTAAGGCACGAAATCAGCATGCATAAATACGGATTTGATGAGGTCATTGTGCGAAAAGAGCTTAGGATCTTTCCATGGTTTATCCGCCAAATCCCTCAACTTACTTGCCAAACCATGTGTTTTTGAGGTATACTAAATATTGTATACAAGAAACAATCTGCGTGAGGTGGGTTTATGACAAATTACTTAGAACTGAAGGCGTACGGTAAGATCAATCTGGGTCTGGACGTGGTGCGCAAACGTGAAGACGGTTACCACGAGGTCCGTATGATCATGCAGACCGTAAATTTATACGACAAGATTATTATGGAGAGAACGGCAGAGCCGGGAATTCGCACAGAGACGAATCTGCCGTATGTGCCGGACGGGGAAGGAAATCTTGCTTACCGTGCTGCAAAACTCTTGGCAGATGAATTTGGAATTCAGGATGGTGTGACCATCAGGATTAAAAAATATATTCCGGTGGCGGCCGGAATGGCAGGAGGAAGTACCGATGCGGCAGCGGTGTTAGTGGGAATGAACCGTATGTTTGCGCTAGGACTCTCCAGAAAGGCACTGATGGAACGAGGTGTAAAGCTTGGAGCTGATGTGCCGTACTGCATTATGAGGGGCACTGCTCTGTCGGAGGGAATCGGTGAGATTCTGACAGAACTTCCGCCGGCGCCGCAGTGTCATGTGGTGCTTGCAAAGCCGCAGGTATCCGTTTCCACGAAAGTGGTGTACGGCAAACTGAGAGCCAACGAACTGACTGCGGAGCAGCATCCGGATATCGATGGAATGGTCGAGGCGATTAAAGCAGATGATCTGGACGGTGTGGTTGCGCGTCTCGGCAATGTGCTGGAGACTGTGACGATCCCGGACCACCCGGAGATTGCAGCGATCAAGAAGATCATGATGGAGAATGGTGCGGACGGTGCCCTGATGAGCGGCAGCGGTCCGACCGTGTTTGGAATTTATAAAGACAAAGAGGCAGCAGAACGAACCTGTGAAATCTTAAAGAAGGCAGAAGGCGGACGATTGACTCGTCAGGTCTATTTGACCAGATTTTTTCATAAAAAACCAGCCAGATAGAACAGGAGGAGCTCATGACAAATAATTTTAAGGTAAATATGGATGAATATCTGCCGCTGCGCGATGTGGTGTTCAAGACATTGCGCCAGGCAATTTTGCGAGGAGAGCTGGAGCCGGGAGAACGTCTTATGGAGATTCAGCTGGCGGAACGCCTGGGAGTGAGCCGTACTCCGATCCGCGAGGCGATCCGCAAACTGGAACTGGAAGGTCTGGTTCTGATGATCCCGAGAAAAGGTGCGGAGGTTGCAAAGATTTCGGAAAGCAACCTGCGCGATGTGCTGGAAGTGCGGAGATCCCTGGAAGAACTGGCCATCGATCTGGCTTGCCAGAGAATGACACCGGAGGAGCTGGAAGAACTGAAGGTGACGCAGGAGAAGTTTGCGCTGGCAATCAAAAATGGTGATGCCATGCAGATTGCAGAGACCGACGAGCGGTACCATGAGATCATTTATGACAGTACGAAAAATGCCCGTCTGGTGCAGATCCTCAACAATCTGCGCGAACAGATGTACCGTTACCGTTTGGAATATATCAAAGACGAGGATAAGCGTCAGGTTCTTTTGATCGAACATGAACGAATTTTGAAGGCCATCAGTCTCCGCCATGTGCAGGAGGCGAAACAGGCCATTCGGGAACATATTGACAACCAGGAGATTACAATCCGCAAGAATTTAAAGGAGCAGGAAGAACATGACATTCAAAGAAAAGTATCTGGCCGGAGAAATTGATTTTGAGGCAATCGACGATTTTATTGATGAGTGGAACAACAGCGATGATGAGCGTACCCTGGCGAAATTCTTGGGTCTCAACGCCGACGAAGAGGATGTCTGGATCGATGAGAGTGACGACGCTCTGAAAGAGATGTTAGATAAGCAGAAAGCTTAAAACGGAACAGGGCAGACCCAAAAGCAGCATCAGAAAGGGGAATGAGCAATGATCAAGGTAACATTAGGAAGAACCGGTATTACAGTCAATAAGAATGGTTTCGGTGCACTGCCGATTCAGCGAATCACAAAGGAGGAGGCGGCGAAGCTTTTAAGAAAAGCGTACGACAGCGGAATCAATCTGTTCGATACGGCCAGAGCGTACTCTGACAGTGAAGAGAAGATCGGATATGCCATGAGTGATATCCGCAATGACATTATCATCACCACAAAGACTGCGGCAAAGACAGCCGATGCATTCTGGAAAGATTTGGAAACCAGCCTGACTCTGCTAAAAACCGATCATATCGATGTATATCAGTTCCATAACCCGTCCTTCTGCCCGAAGCCGGACGATGGAACCGGTCTCTATGAGGCGGCTTTGAAGGCAAAAGAGCAGGGCAAGATCCGTTTCATCGGTATCACCAATCATCGCCAGTCAGTGGCCCATGAAGCAATCCGGTCCGGACTTTATGATACCCTGCAGTTCCCGTTCTGCTACCTTTGCAGCGAGCAGGATATCGAGCTGGTGGAAGAATGTAAGAAACATGACATTGGTTTTATTGCTATGAAGGCATTATCCGGAGGTCTGATCACCAACTCTGCTGCGGCATACGCATTTGAGGCACAGTATGACAACGTTGTGCCGATCTGGGGAGTGCAGAGAGAAAATGAGCTGGACGAGTTCTTAAGTTATAACGACAATCCGCCGACCATGACTGCGGAGATCCGCGAGTTGATCGAAAATGACAGAAAACAGCTTTACGGCAGCTTCTGTCGAGGCTGTGGCTATTGTATGCCGTGTCCGGCCGGAATCGAGATCAACAACTGTGCAAGAATGTCCCTGCTTTTAAGACGTTCCCCGTCCGCGGGCCACTTATCGGAGGCAGGCCAGGCGAAGATGATGAAGATCAAAGATTGCATCCACTGTAACCAGTGTATGAGCAAATGTCCGTACGGACTTAATACACCGGAGCTGCTTGCAAGAAATCTGAAGGATTACGAGGAAGTGCTTGCAGGAAAAGTGATGACCCCGACCAATTTCTAAAAAATGTTAAAAGAGTATAAAGATATCCCAATGGATATTGACAAAAGTGACAGCCTGTCACATAATAATGACGGGCTGTCACTTTTTTGCGTTTGGAGCATATATCGTAAGGTAGATATGTGCCGGCAAAATATGACGGGCAGCCATAAGGAGGGATTGAGTATGCCAACAGAGCGGTTTTACCGTCTGTCGAAGGAAAAGGCAGATAAGATAAGAGAAGCTGCGATCCAGGAACTGAAGCGGGTTCCGCCGGAGGAAGTATCGATCAATAAGATCGTGCAGACAGCAGATATTTCCAGAGGCAGTTTTTATACGTACTTTGCAGATAAAGATGATCTTTGGAAGTGGGTACTGGGCGACTTTATTGAACACTACAGGCAGTTCTACATAACAGGGCTGGATGAGAATGGCGGAGATCTGTGGGATGTTTTTGACCGGGTTCTTGATTATACGGTCCAGTGGGTGTCTGATCAGAGCCTGGTGGAGATCGTGGGCAATATGATGAAAGGAAATCGTTTTGCTGAGAGTCTGATCCATGATCCGGAAGAAGGAAGCAAATTGGAAGAGGTAAATAAAACCTATACGGCAATGCTGCACCAGAAGGTTAGTCCACAGTGCGTGCAGGTGAAACCGGAAGAGTTCCGGGAACTGATGAGTATGCATGTGGCCTCGCTGGTTATGTCCTTAAAAGCATATTTCGGAGATAAGGCAGAGCTGAATGTGATCAAAGCATCTTATCAGAGACAGATGAAGTTATTGCGATATGGTGCATGTCCAAGGACAGAAATGGAAAAGTAAGGGAAGGAAGGACAGGATAACAACATGGGTAAAATAGGAAAGATCGCAGCGGGCGTGGCTGCAGTGGGTGTGTTGGGCACACTGGTGTTTTTTAGATTAAATCAGGAAGAAGTGGTGATGGAGGCGATTCCGGATCCGACTGTCCGTGTGGAGAATCCGGTGAAGGATACAATTGAACTTCGCACAGGACTGACCGGTACGGTATCTGCGGCCGAGAGCGTATATGTAATCGCCATGGGCTCCGGCGAGGTTTTGGAGGTTTATGCGGAGCTGGGAGATACCGTGGAAAAGGATCAGCCGTTATTCCGCATTGACAACAAGCAGCTGGAAGTGGCTCAGATCCAGATGGATACACTGGATCTGCAGTTAAAAGATGCGCAGACCAACTTAAACCGTATGAAAGTACTCTATGAGAGCGGTGATATCGCAGCACAGGCTTACGAGCAGGTGCAGACACAGGTGGAGGCGTTAAAGCTCCAGAGAGAGACTGCAAAGCTGAATCTGGATGTACAGCAGGACAGCACTGTAGTAAAAGCCCCGGTCAGCGGCCGTCTGGAATCCTTCAATGTAAAAGTGCATGATATGCTGAACGCCGGTATGGTTGGTGTGATCGCCGGCGAAGGCAATAAGACGGTGAATTTTGCGGTTACTGAGCGCGTACAGCAGGGCATCAAGGTTGGTGATCCGTTTACGGTTGAGAAAAATGGTATGGAGTACCATGGAACGATCACAGAGGTTGGTACCATGGTGGATATGCAGACTGGATTATTCATGGTAAAAGCCAGCCTGGAAGATGCTGACGGCATTGCGAATGGCAGTATGGTAAAATTATATGTGACAGCGCAGAAGGCAGAAGATGTTGTGACGGTTCCGGCAGACTGTGTAAACTATGATGACGGCGAACCGTTTGTGTATACTTATGATGAAGAATCCGGCAAAGCGGTGAAAGTGATGGTGGAAGACGGTCTGGTGGATTCTGAGCGAATCGAGATCGCAAGCGGCCTGGATTACGAGGATCAGGTCATTGTTTCCTGGACCAGAGAGCTTTATGATGGTGCCAGTGTGGTAGTTGATACGGCAGAATAAGGAGGCGTGATTCATGGGTTTAACGAGAACCACTTTAAAAAGACCGGTCACAACGCTGATCATTGTGCTGTGTCTCATCGTATTTGGATTCACGTCTGTAACATCCAATAAGCTGGAACTGATGTCATCGCTGGAGATGCCGATGCTGATCATCAGTGCCATTTATCCGGGTGCCAGTCCGGAGGACGTGGAAGAACTGGTTGTAAAACAAATTGAAGATGAAGTGGGAACGCTTTCGGGTGTGGAAAGTACCACCAGTGTTTCCAGTGAGAACTTTGGTATGGTCCTGCTCTCTTATGAGTACGGGACCGATATTGATATCGCTTATGACGATTTAAAGAAAAAGATTGATGGTCTGGCAAATGTATTGCCGGAAGATGTGAGTACTCCGACGATTATCGAGATGGATATCAATGATTTGACGTCACTGACCGTAGCGATCAACAACGAAAGTGTCGGAAACCTTTATAACTACGTGGACAACAGCATCGTCCCGCAGATTGAGAAACTGGGCTGCGTGGCGAACGTAGACGTGGCCGGCGGCCAGGCAGAATATGTCCGTGTGGAATTGATCCCGGAAAAACTGGCACAGTATCGGATGAATATGACATCTGTAACCACAGCCATTGCATCCGCCAACTTCTCTATGCCGCTTGGCAACACCATCGTCGGCAACCGTGACCTGTCTGTCACATCTGGTGTGGATTTCGACACCGTTGCATTGTTAAAGCAGATTCCGATCACTCTCGGAAACGGCAATATCATCTATATGGACGATATTGCGAATATTTATCTGGCACTGGAAGACCAGGATTCCATCGGCCGCTACAACGGCGTCGATACCATCTCCATCGGTGTCAAGAAGAATCAGGACAGTACCGACATTGAAGTATCGGAAGAGGTTATGAAAGTCCTGAATGAGATGCAGGAAGAAGACCCGAACTTACATATTGAAGTGATCAACGACAACAGTGATCTGATCCGAAACGCATTGGAGACTGTATTGGAGACCATGGTCATGGCGGTAGCCGTAGCGATGGTCATCATCTTCATTTTCTTCGGTGATATTAAGGCGTCCCTGATCGTTGGTACGTCCATCCCGGTATCCATTCTCTCCACATTGATCGCCCTGAAGGTGGCAGGGTTCTCCCTGAACATCATTACCTTGGGTAGTATGATCGTGGGTATCGGTATGATGGTGGATAACTCCATCGTTGTACTGGAAAGCTGCTTTAGAACCACAGGAAAAGGCGGTTTTGTGGAGGCGAGAAAGGCGGCTCTGGAAGGAACCAAGACCGTATTCCAGTCCATCCTGGGCGGTACGGCGACCACTTGTGTTGTATTCCTTCCGCTGGCGGTAATGGAAGGTCTCTCCGGTCAGCTGTTCCAGCCTCTTGGATTTACCATTGTATTTGGCCTTGTGGCATCCCTGATCTCTGCGATGACTCTGGTGCCGCTCTGTTATGTATTCTATATGCCGAAAGAGAAGACGACCACTCCTTCCAGCCGTTTTATGAACAGTCTGCAGAATGGTTATCGTTCTCTGATGCACAAGTTATTGAACCATAAAGCAGCGGTTCTGGTAACGTCCGTTGCATTGCTGGCTTTGTCCCTGTTCCTTGCAACACAGATCGGTATGGAGTTGATGCCGATGACCGATGACGGTATCATTGCCATCAGCGCCGAGACGCAGCCTGGTCTTACGATTGATAAGATTGACGAGATCGGCAGCCGTATCGAGGAGTATGTGGCACAGGACCCGGATGTGGAGACTTACCAGCTTTCCTACGGCAGCAGCGGTCTGTCCCTGATGGGCGGTTCCGGAATTACCGTTACCGCATATTTGAAGGAGGACAGAAGCCGTGCGACCGCAGATGTATTGGAAGAGTGGGAAGACGAGATGCTCACATGGACCGATTGTGTGATTTCTCTGACAGAGCAGTCTTCCATGGGCAGTATGTCCATGCTGGCGGAAGACCGTGTGGAAGTCATCCTTCTGAGTACTGACTATGAGGAATTAAAGGATATCTCCGATGATATTGTAGAGAAACTTCGTGCCCGTGAGGATACGGCGCAGGTACATTCTTCTCTGGAGAACGACGCTCCGTTGGTGAATGTGGCGGTGGATCCGGTGAAAGCGACAGCCGAAGGTCTGGCACCGGCCCAGGTAGCCGGTCAGGTTTACATGATGCTCAGCGGCAGCGAGGCCATGACATTGAACGTGGACGGCAACGATCTGTCCGTTATGGTGGAATATGCACCGGATGAGTACGATACCATCGATGAACTGCAGGGCATTGTTGTGTATAACACCATGGGTCAGTCGGTAGCCCTCTCTGACATTGCGGAAATCGGCTTCAAAGACAGCCCGGCAAGTATTACAAAAGTAGATAAACAGTATCAGGCAACCATCACAGGTACGCTCAATGATCTGGCAGACGAACATTCTCTGGATGAGATCCATGAGGAGATCGTAAAACCGCATCTGGGTGTGGATGTGAAAGAACAGGAAAACACCATGACGGATATGATGAACGAGGAATTTGGTTCTCTGTACACTGCCATCGGCTTTGCGACCTTCCTGGTATTCGTTGTTATGGCAGCTCAGTTCGAATCTCCGAAATTTGCGATCATGGTTATGACTACAATCCCGTTCGCCCTGATCGGTTCCTTCGGTCTCCTCTGGCTGACCGGAATCAAGATCAGTATGCCGGCTCTTCTCGGCTTCATGATCTTAGTCGGAACGGTAGTAAACAATGGTATCCTCTATGTGGATACGGTTAACCAGTACCGCGTGGATATGGACCTGAACACTGCATTGGTAGAGGCCGGAGCAACACGACTTCGTCCGATCCTGATGACAACTCTGACAACGGTTGTGGCACTTGTTCCGCTGGGACTTGGTATTGGCCAGTCCGGTCAGATGATGCAGGCGTTAGCACTGGTTGATATGGGCGGCCTTATCGCATCCACAGTTCTGGCACTGTTGATGCTGCCGATTTACTATAGCGTAATGAATGGTAAGAAGAAAGGCATGATTGTCGATGAAATATAAAACATTAAAGAAGGCGGGTGCGCTGGCGGTGATGCTGGCGCTCACTGCCACCCCTGTAATGGCGACACCTCTGACCGATTACACGGAGGAGGAGATGGCAGCATTTCAGGATAATACTTTGGAATACTGGGAGATTCAGGGGTTGGTAGAACACTATAATCCGACGTATCTGAATCAGCTGGAGATTTTTTATGGAAATCCGGATGGCAGTACCGGACTCACCAGAGAGCAGCTGATCGATCTGGCAGCAGAACTTCGAGCCGAAGCCTCCGATCTGGAAGATGAGATGGAAGATTTAGAGATGGATAAAAACCATCCGCTGTATGAGGATTATAAGAGTAATATTAAAGTCATGAAGAGTTACGCCAGAGAGCTGGAGGATGCTTTAGATGGCAGTGCAGCTACAAGGCGTGCACTCAAGAGGGTGCGCAATCAGATCATGATTGATATCAGCGCGCAGATGCGTTCATACCAGAGCCTTAAAATGCAGGATGAGATTCAGGAGAAGAATCTGGAGATTGCACGGCTGACGTATGACTCGGCTGTGCGTCAGATGGAACTGGGAATGTACTCGAAAGAGAATGTTCTGGCGGCTGTCGATGCGCTCAATGCAGCAAAGGCTGCTGCCGATGCAGCCGAAGCGTCCGTGACACAGGCAAAACAGAGTCTGATCACAGCCCTCGGTTGGGGATATAACAGTGAACCGGTGATCATGGCAGTGCCGGAACCGAATTTGGAAAAAATCAAAGGATATGATTTGGAGAAGGACATGGAACCGGCGATCAGTATGAACTATGATCTTTCTGATCTCAGAAAGACCGATGCAAAAGAATTGGGCGGTGTAAACGAGAAGAAGAAACAGATTCGCGAGAAAGAAGATCAGGTTCGTATGCAGTTGGAGTTCCTTTATAGGGATGTACAACAGAAGCAGGCTTCTTATGAAGCTGCTATGAATGGATGGACAGCATCGGAAGCCGGTAAGGCACAGGCCGATCGAAAGTATCGTCTGGGAATGATCAGCAAGCAAGAGTATCTGAATGCGGAAGCTGCATGGCTGACAGCGAACGCGTCCAGGGAAAAGGCTGCACTTGACCTGACTGCATCCATGGAAACCTACGAATGGGCCTTAAATGGTCTTATGGCACTGTAAATCAGAAGGTGCGACTAAGAGGTAGTTGAATATGAAGAGATTAATGGGAAGAGTGGTTTCGACGACTCTTGCATGTTCCCTGGCGGTCACTCCGGTGATGGCTTACGGGGCAGAATTTAAAGCAGAACCGGGCATGCCGTACGATGTGGAAACAACGGCTAAACTGGAAGACAATGTGATGGAGTACGGGGAGATCGAGATGCTCGTTGAAACCTACAACACCACACTGAAGAATATGAAGGAAAGTTACAATGATAACAAAGACTCCATGAAGGACATCGAGAAAGTGAAGGATCAGATTCGAGACGGTTCCGATACACTTTATGAAACCGCAGACGAACTTTCCAGTCTCGCAGCTTCGATGCAGAGTATGATTGGATTTGAAATTCCTGCTATGGGTATGTCCGTATCTCCGACTGCATATGGAGAACTGGTATATACCTCGTCTTTATTGGAAGCACAAGCAGAGCAGGTACTGCTCAGTGCAGACCAGATGACCGAAATGAGTCCGGAAATGATGCGGATCCAGATGGTGGATCAGGTGCGTGCAGCGCTGATCTCCGGTGCGCAGAGCGCCATGAACGGTTATGAACAGTTACTGCTCCAGAAGGAGAGTCTGGCACAGACACTGGAACTCCTTGAGGCAGTTTACCAGTCTACGGAGCGCCAGGCGGCGGCAGGTATGGCGACACAGAATGATGTGATCTCAGCGAAGCAGAATCTGGATTCTGCAAAAGCAGGAATGATGACTATCGAGGCCAACGAGGTGAAAATTCGCCAGACTTTATGTACCATGCTGGGATGGGCATACAATGCGTCCCCGGAAATTCCCAAACTTCCGGCACCGGATATGAGCCGCATCGACGCAATGAATCTGGTAAATGACACGAAAACAGCGACAGACAACAACTTTACTTTAAAATACAATCGTCTCAGCGAAGATACGCTCACATCCGGTTCCGTAGAAATGCAGAACCTGCAGCGTACCATGAAGGCAGAGGAAGTGGAGATCGCCTCCTCCATGGTGAACCTGTACAACGCAGTTTCCCAGGCGAAAAGCGAGTATTCCACAGCACAGGCGGCTTATGAACTGGAACAGGTGAAAATGGCTACTGCAGATCGCAAAATGTCTCTTGGTATGGTGGGCAGATTAGAGTATCTGCAGCAGAAAATGTCTCATAAGACTGCGGAAGTGAACGTGCGTACCGCAGAACTGGCACTTTTGCAGGCTGTGGAGACTTACGACTGGGCAGTGAAGGGAAATCTGACTCTCAGTCAGTAAGAACGATTGACGAAGTTAAAATTTAGGATTACAATGATTCTGCAGGCATTTTCACAGGTCTGCAGAATTTTTGTTGTAAGTAAGGGGTAATTTAAAATGACAGCTGCAGTAGTATTCGTGGCTCCAATCGTTGCGGGTGTGATCCAGTCGGTAACCGGCTTTGGTGCGGGAATTTTCATGATGATCTTTTTCCCGATGCTGTTTCCGATTTTGAATGCATCGGCACTCTCTTCATCCATCTCCCTGTTTGTATCCGGTCCGCAGGCTCTGCGATACCGCAAACAGGCGCATGTGAAACTGATCATTTTGCCGACGATTGTTTATATTATCATCAGTACTGTGTCGATCGTACTGGTGCCGTATTTGCCGACGGAACTGTTGAAAAAAGTATTCGGCGTGTTTATGGTGATCCTGTCTATCTATTTTCTGACGATCTCCGGCAAACTGAAGATCAAAGCCAACGTGGTCAGCGGCACAATCTGCGGTGCGTTGTCAGGACTTCTCGGCGGTCTTTTTGGAATCGGCGGTCCGCCTATGGTTATCTATTTCCTTGCGGCTTTAGATACGAAGGAAGAGTACAGCGGCACAATCCAGCTGTTCTTCTTTATTTCCGGTCTGTATACCTGCATTGTCCGTGTGATCAAAGGCATCTATACGATGGACCTGATTCCGTATACATTCCTGGGTCTCTGTGCAATTCTGATCGGCCAGCATATCGGTTCTAAGATTATGGACCGGATCGATGCGGCGACGATGAAAAAACTGGTGTACTTATTCCTGGGATTCGCCGGTTTGACCAATATATTCTAAAAACTTAAAACGGATCTTGATGCGGGACGGGGATGATTCCTGTCCCGTTTTTTTATGTCTCGCAGTCATGAGCGCAAGAAAATCGTCTTCGGAGATCAGGGATTTTAAAGCGGTTTTGGAAGCATCCGGAACGATCGCGTAGGTGCTGTCCATATAACAAAGGGCAGGATAAAGAACGCACCAGAAATTTTCCCCCTTTCCTTCGCCGATCAGTACCCGGACAGCATCATAAGTCCCTGCAGGAAACGTCATATCCCCATACGTCTTTTCAGGAAAGTGACAGGATTCAAAACGAATATCGACGGGATAGGAATATCCGTGTTCAGCGATCCATGTAACAGCGGTTTGTTCCAATTCTGACCGGCGGTCAAGAACATGCGTCAGAATCTGTGCCCGGGTGAAATCAGACTCTTTTAATTCCGGATGTGCCTCGGACAGACCGATTCGGATCGTCTCAAGAAGCAGGTCTTTTACTTCCAGTTTTAAAGCCTGATCTTCCGGAGAGTCACTGTTAGCCAGAACATGAAAACGAAGGATCTCGGGAGCGATTCTTGCAGCCAGATCTTCGTCTTTGCGGTGCAGTCCGGACATGACCAGAAGAAACAGTATTAGGATTAACAGGGATGACAGGCAGAAGTCATAGATTTTTTGCATAATATATCTTCCTTTTTTTAACATAATTACTATTTGTTATTGTTGCCTGTTGTGTTATAATCTAAACGTATTTGCGTCCTTCGTTTTACATTGATCGATCGACGCATGTTTTAAATAAAGAGAGGTCTTGAATATGAGTAAGAAAAATCTTGTCGCATTATTCGGCGGACAGTCTTCGGAGCATGTGGTTTCCTGTATGTCTGTTCAGAATGTTGCTGCGAACGTTGATACAGAAAAATACAACGTGATCCTGGTTGGTATCACAGAGGAAGGACACTGGCTGAAAGTGGATTCTATCGAAGAGATCAAGAAGGACACATGGAGAGACAGCAAGGTATCTGCCGTTATCTCCCCGGATGCCAGCGAGAAATGTCTGATCGTTGTGGAAGAAGGAAAAGTGGAGAAGATTCCGGTGGACGTGGTGTTCCCGGTTCTTCATGGTCTTTATGGTGAGGATGGTACTGTTCAGGGAATCTTTGAACTGGCGAAGATTCCGTATGTTGGCTGCGGTGTTCTTGCATCCGCAGTTTCCATGGATAAACTGTCCACAAAGATCATTGTAAATAATCTTGGAATCCGTCAGGCAGCTTTTGTAGCTGTGATGAAGGAGGAACTGAAGGATATGGATGCCATGGTGGCGCGTGTGGAGAATGCGTTCCCTTATCCGGTTTTCATCAAACCATCCAACGCCGGTTCTTCCAGAGGTGTATCCCGCGCCAATGACCGTGCGGAGCTGATCGCCGGTCTTCTTGAGGCGGCAAACCATGACAGAAGAATTCTTGTGGAAGAGATGATCGTTGGTCATGAAGTGGAATGTGCCGTATTTGGCGGCGGTAACGTGGAAGTGCGCGCATCCGGTGTCGGTGAGATTCTGGCCGCGGCAGATTTCTATGATTTTGATGCAAAATACAACAATGCAGAATCCCAGACTGTGGTTGATCCGGAACTTCCGAACGGTGCAGCAGAGATCGTGCGAGATGCGGCTGTGAAGATTTTCAAAGCGGTAGACGGCTATGGCCTGTCCCGTGTAGACTTCTTCGTGGAGAAGGATGGCGGTGTGGTATTCAACGAGATCAATACGCTGCCGGGATTCACTGCTATCAGTATGTATCCGATGCTTTGGGAGGCAAGAGGAATCAGCAAGAAGCAGCTGATCAATGATCTGGTGGAGCATGCGATGATCCGATACGAGAGATAGGTATCGGAGAAGCGCGGGTGATGACAAAAAATAGGAGCATGTGAGATGACAAAAGACGTTCTGGTTCGAGTAAAAGGAACGCAGTATATGGACGGGGACTCAGACACCATTGAGGTGATCACCAACGGTTCCTGCTACGAAAAGAATGGGAAATGGTATGTTCTTTATGAGGAGATCATGGAAGAACTGAATGCCGTGACGAAGAACACCGTGAAGATCAGTCCGGACAAAGTGGAGATCACAAAAAAGGGACTGATTCAGGCGCAGATGGTGTATGAGATTGGAAAAATGAATGTCTGCAACTATACGACACCGATGGGACTGATCCTCCTTGGAATTACGACAAAGGATATACAGTTCCGACGGGAAGAGGATAAGCTGAATCTGGACATTCAGTGTGCTTTGGAGATGAACGGCCAGCCGGTTTCCGGCAATCGTCTGGAACTGACCGCGGAATCAAGAAAATAATGGGAGGTTATCATGAATCAGACACTGAAAGATATTTATGCCCGCAAATCGGTGCGCGTGTATGAGGACAGAGAGATCGGAGCAGAGGAAAAACGCAGAATTTTAGAAGCTGCGATCCAGGCACCGTCTGCAGGTAATATGGGATTGTATGCCATCATTGACGTGACCGATCCAGACCTGAAAGCGAAGCTTGCTGAGACATGTGATAACCAGCCGTTCATTGCAAAAGCACCGCTGGTGCTGGCTTTCTGCGTGGATTATCAGAGATGGTTCGACGCATTTTGTGCCCATGAAGAAAATGTAAGAATTCCGGCTGAAGGCGATTTCATGCTGGCGTTTGCAGATACGATGATCGCGGCACAGAATGCAGTGGTAGCGGCAGAGTCCATGGGCATCGGTTCCTGCTACATTGGAGATTTCCTTGAAAACTTTGAAAAACAGAAAGAACTTTTAAATCTGCCGAAATATGTAATGCCTGCAGTGCTGGTAGTGTTCGGTTATCCGACCGAGCAGCAGAGAGACCGCGTAAAACCGCCGCGTTTTGCTGTGGAAGACGTGGTTGGTGAGAACACCTATCTCGCAAAGACCGGTGACGAATTCATGGATATGTTAAAAAAACGCCATAGCCTGGAAGGCGAGGCCTTTGACCGCTGGATGACAGCGTTCTTTAAGAGAAAATGGAACTGCGATTTCAGTGTGGAGATGAGCAGATCCGTGAGAGACATGCTGAAGGCTTGGGTTGAGTAAGGGTGATATTTCATTGAGGAGAAAACAAAGAACCTTCCTCAATGAAAAGATACAACACTTAGCTTCCATCCAACTGCCCTCTGTAAATTTTCTGGCGTTGGGTTGTTCTATCGTTTGTTTCGATATTTGATTGAGAAGTGCATGATATATTATGTTCTTTCATGGTTTATCTGTTTATAAGAAATGCAGTATTCTTCAAACGATTTGCAAGGCTTTCGAGATTTTGGTCGTGCTAATTTCAGCTGCGGCGCTCTGTCTGAGCTCCATGGGAGCGAGTTAGCAGAGCAGCTGATCATAGATGCACGGACAAAATCCGAAAACGAAGCATGTTTGAAAATACTGCATTTCTCATAAATAGAAAAATTGAGGAAGAACAAATTAATATTGTACTTCCTCAATGAAATATCAATCCTATTTCGCTTATTTATCCTTTTTAAAGATTCCCTTTACTTTCTCACCAAAAGTTTTCTTCTTCGGCATCGGCGGAATTCCACCACGAACATATTTGATATCAGTGATGTAGAGGCCGCTGATCACAACTTTTGCTTCAGTCTTTAACGGAAGCTGTTCGAAAACTTTCTCATCAGCGAGCATTGTCATAATCTTCGGTCCGATCTTTGCCTTTACTACCGGCACTTTCATACGCTTTGCGTACCACGGTGTCTGATCAACAACCATCTGCGGAAGACCAGCTTCTGTAAATTTCATTTTCTTTTTATCGATTGCCATAATAGTTACAACTTGTTTTGCGGCATCGATCATTGCCTGGGATTCTACCTGCTTTTTCTCCATTTTCTTGCCAACGAAGTACATAGCAACCAGTGCAGCAGCCACGAAGACAAGGATAACAAGGAGAACATTTAAAAATGTGCTCATGAACCTACCTCCAATAATTATCATGTCCGCCCTGAATCTGGGCAGGGCATCATTTACAAATTATAACATTCCTCGTATAAAAGTGCAAGTTAATCATGGGATAAAAGTGCAAGTTAATCATGGGGGCGGGGGAAAAAGTTGACGCTATTTTGGTAGAGTGATAAAATAAAAATGTTGGAGATATGGTCCGGCAAAATACTTAATCGTAGTTGAACGCCGTGTAAAAAGACACGGCAGATTGGAGAAACGTATGGGAAAACAGGCAGCCTGGAACGAAATTGATAATAAGAAAGAAATGATCTTAAAAGCCAGCGATGAGATTTGGGAGTGTGCGGAAACGGCATTTCTGGAGGAGAAATCTGCAAAGATCATCTGTGATATATTAAAAGAAGAAGGATTCGAAGTAGAAGAGGGGATTGCGGGAATCGCAACGGCATTTAAAGGGACGTTCGGCTCCGGGAAACCGGTGATCGGTTTTCTGGGAGAGTATGATGCACTTTCCGGCTTGGATCAGGAGGCCGGTCTGGCTGAGAAGAAACAGATCCATGCCGGTGCACCGGGACATGGCTGCGGTCACAATATGCTTGGAACGGCATCACTGGCATCTGCCATCGGTGTAAAGAAGTATCTGGAAGAGACCGGAAGATCCGGTACAGTCGTATACCTGGGATGTCCGGGCGAAGAGGGCGGTTCCGGAAAAGCGTTCATGGCCAAAGAAGGCGCATTTTCTGATCTGGATGCAGCGATCACATGGCACCCGGGTGATTTGACGAGAACCTGTACAAGCAGTTCTCTTGCCAATTATCAGGTTGCATACAAATTCTATGGAACCAGTGCCCACGCAGGCGGTGCTCCGCATCTTGGACGAAGTGCTCTGGATGCCCTGGAGCTGATGAACATGGGCGTACAGTTCCTTCGTGAACATGTGATTCCGGAGGCGAGAATTCATTATGCGATTACTAACACCGGTGGTTATTCTCCGAACGTGGTGCAGCCGTATGCAGAAGTTCTGTATCTGATCCGTGCACCGAAGAATCGTCAGGTGGAAGAAATTTATCAGCGTGTCAACCGCATTGCAGAAGGTGCAGCTCATATGACTGAAACTCGTGTGGAGATTGATTTTGTCAAGGGATGTTCCAACCTGATCAGCAATAAAGTAATTGCCAAGAAGTTATGGGAGAACCTGAATGAGCTTGGTGCTCCGGAATATACAGAAGAGGAGCTTGCGTTTGCAAAGAAAATTCATGAGAGTGTGGGCGACAGCTGCTATGAGAGTCTTGAAAAACAGGCAAATATTTTCAAAAGAGACGTAAAAAAAGATATCATGGCTCACAAAGGTGAAGCCATGTATCAGTTCGTACTTCCGTACGACGATAACGGTGTGATGTCCTTTGGTTCTACGGACGTTGGTGATGTGAGCTGGAACTGCCCGACGGCGCAGGCGTATGTTGCAACATGGGCAGCCGGAACGCCTGGTCACTCCTGGCAGATCGTATCTCAGGGAAAGAGCGGATTGGCGCATAAAGGTCTGATCTATGCAGCAAAGGCTATGGCTGGTGCAGCCATCGATATGTATGAAGATCCGGCATTGATCGACGAGGCGAAATTGGAAATGGAAGAGACCTTGGATGGCGATACATATCTTTGCCCGATTCCGGATGGATGTAAGCCGAGAGCACTTGGAATGACAAAGTAAGAGGATGAAATTACATGAACAAAAGAAAAACAGCCCTGATGCTGGCATTGATCTGTCTATTGGGAATCATGATACCGCAGATGAATGCGCTGGCAATGGAGAAGCCGGAATATTTAAAATCGGTGACCTATTTTGGCGATGAGTGGCCGATCAACTACTGGGGCAGCGAAGATAAAGATATGGCGGCAAATTTTGAAAAGATCCGTCAGGACGGTTTTAACAGCATTATTCTGGTGATTCCATGGAGAGAGTTCCAGCCAAATGATGGGAAGCAGGAGTTTAACCAGGTGGCCCTGAATCGTTTGAAAGAAGTGATGACATGTGCGGAGCAGCATGGTCTCTGGATAGTTCTTCGCATTGGCTATACGTGGGATTACTATGGCGTGCAGGAACTCCCGAAGCGTTTTGGCGGGATTACGAAGGACAATAGTCTGGATCGCCATTCCTGGATTCGTTACTGTGAAAAGATTTATGAGACTGCATCGGCCCATTCGAATTTTCACAGCGGATTTATCACATGGGAGGATTTCTGGGATTATATCCATAACATGAACCGCGAGTATTCCCAAAGAGAAATGACCCGCCTTGCCCGTGAGAGCGGATATCAGAAGTATCTGAAGGAGCATTATTCGTTGCAGGAAATTTCCGAAAAGTATGGACAGGAGTTTCATTATTACGAAGAAATATATGTGCCGTACCGGAAGAGTCCGGCAGCAGAATTGTTCTTTGAATTTTACGATCAGTTTCTGAATAAGTTATTGAAAGAAAGTCAGGCGGTGTTCCCGGGACTTTCCATGGAAGTGCGTGTGGACGCAGATCGTGTCTACGAGGTGGACGGCAGTTCCTGGTATTACTCCCACAAAGCGACCTATCCGTGTGACGGTGCCGATTATTCTGCAGTGATGTATAGCGTGTCCATGGGACAAAAGAATGAGAGCGACCGGATCACGGCTGCACAGGCGTTAGCCGGTTCTGAGCGAACCATGAGTGGAGTGGTGGCGCTCAGTGGAAAGAAACTGTATGCAGAGCAACTTCTTTACATGGATTCCACGGAGGAATTTTCCTACAATACACAGATTTTGGACGAGGAAGTGGATGATTATATCCGGCAGCTTGCTCCGGTCCTGCAGCGTAATACAATGGGTTATGGTCTCTGGGTATATCGAAATTATGTGAACAACTGTGTATACAATGGTCAGTTTGGGCTGGGAACGACCGGATGGAAGTTTGACGGCGGCAGTTCTGTGGAAACAATCGAAGGAACGCCGATGGCTCATATTGGAAATGAAAAGACGATTTTTCAGGAGATTCAAGGACGTCTGTCCTGCCGTGACGAGATTACGGTCGAATTCTACGCGAAGCCGAAGGGAAGCCGGACGGATGTGAAAGTAAAACTTGGAAACGAAGAAAAGACCGTGAAGGTGACAGAAGCAGGTACTTACTCTGTGAAATTCCCGTGGATTCATTCTTACAATCTGGAACTTGCCAGCAATAAAGATATTTATCTGGATGACATCAAAGTTTATTCCTATGAACAGTATGGACGAATTTACGGAGTAGATGGAGCTGAGCAGGATCTGGCAGATGATTTCCGTGTTTTGAACAGTCAGTTATAAACGATCAATGTTAAAAAGGAGGTTCCGGTATGAACGACAATCAAGAATTAAAAGAAATATTAAAGCAGATTGAAGAGAATACATCCCGGCAGAAGCGCTATGCAAAGTGGGAATGCATCATGTCGATCATGATGGCTCTCAGCTGTGTGATCCTTGTAGGACTGGCATATTGGGCATCCAAGGACATCATACCGGTTGTACAGGATTCGTTGATCGCGGTGGAAGAAGTGACTGCGGACCTGGCTGTGATCGCGGACCAGCTGATCGATGCGGATCTGGCGGGATTGGTAAAACATGTGGATCAGATGGCTGTGACCAGTGAAAAGGGTGTGGAGCAGGCTTTGGAGAAGATCAATGCAATGGATATTGATACGCTTAACCAGGCGATTCAGGCATTGCACGACGTGGTGGAACCACTGGCGAAACTGACCAGAATTTTTTAAGGAGACGATGAGCGGCAAAGCCTGGTGGCTGCGCCGCGGAGGGAGATTAACATGATCAATAAAAAACGGTTATTGGATACATTTTTAGAGTATTTACAGATCGATAGTGAGTCACGGAATGAAAAAGAAATGGCGGAGCGCTTGGCAGCAGATTTACAGGCGCTTGGTTTGGAGGTAAAGACGGATCGTGCAGGCGAGGGATTCGGTTCCAACGGATTCAATGTATGTGCATATCTGGAGGGAACGCTTCCGGGCGAGCCAACCATCTACTGTGCCCATATGGACACAGTTGCACCGGGCAACGGAATCAAACCAATCGTGGAGAATGGAATTGTCCATACAGACGGAAGCACAATTCTCGGTGCAGACGATAAATCCGGCGTGGCCGAGATCATGGAGGCGGTTCGTACCGTGATCGAAAACAAGATTCCGCATCGAAATACGGAGATTTTATTTACAATCGGTGAAGACTGTGGATTGGATGGCGCGAAGCACATGGATTATTCTATGCTGCGGAGTAAAGAAGCGCTGGTCTTTGACCATGGTGGTCCGATTGGAAAAGTAGTCAACTGCGGACCGGGTCACTACCGTGTTCGAGCAGAAGTGATCGGCCGTGCGTCTCATGCCGGCAACGCACCGGAGAAAGGAATCAACGCCATTCAGGTTATGGCAAAAGCCATCGCAAAGATGAATCTGATGCGCATTGACGAGGAGACAACCTGTAACATCAGCATGATGAAGTCTGATTACGCAACGAATATTGTACCGGAGCGCGCGGAGTTCCTTGCAGAGATTCGCAGCCGCAATGCGGACAAACTGAATGCACAGGCGGAGCACATGCGAGCATGCCTTCAGGAAACTTGTGATGAGATGGGAGCTCAGTTGAAGTTTGATTTGTCTTTGACATTTGCGAGCTTCAATCTTGCATTGGATGATCCGTTGGTAAAACGTGTTCAGGATTCCTGTGAAAGGATCGGCCTTCCGTTTACGGCTGAAAAAGGCGGCGGCGGCAGTGACGCCAACATCATGGTGCTCCATGGAATCAAACCGCTCGTAGTGGGCTGCGGTATGGAGAAGGTGCATACCGGTGAGGAATACGTAGAGATTGAAGAGCTGAATCAGGCGGCTGAGATGATTCTGGATCTGATGACGCATTAAGATTGATATTTCATTGAGTAAATAAAAGTCATCTATATAGAAATCCCATATTCTGTAAATACGGCTGACTACCGTTTTCAGAATATGGGATTTTCTAATAGACACTTTCAAACTTACTCAATCAAAATATCACAATAAAACTTAAAGCACGCCGGAAGTATCTATATGAAATTTTTGTATCAATGGATACTATAGAACTTGAAAAAACGAGAATCAAGGGTGGTAAAGTATCTCACGAAAAAGATGAAGGTCTCAGATACCGCAAAA
>JAFSFU010000055.1 GCA_017435025.1 Lachnospiraceae bacterium
ACTCATCCGGGGATTTTCCAATATTACCCCTATTTTAAATACTTGTATATTCTATCAAAAGGTGTATCAAATTGCAACGCTATTACCACCGAAATTCCGCTCGATTCCTGCGAAATAAAAACCTTGCAACTTAATATAAAATGTTGTATGATAATGGAGATGCGTCTGTAGCTCAGTGGATAGAGCAGTGGCCTCCGGAGCCGCGTGCGTAGGTTCGATTCCTATCAGACGCATTTTTTTATTGCAATTTTTCAGTTGCATTTTCCCTGTATATCCTGTACAATGATTTTACCTTTCTTTTTACTCAAAACAATTCTTTAAAAATCTATTATCACATCTGGAGGTATGTATGAACTATTCTGCTTTCTGCGATACACTAATCGCATCTTTGTCCAAACGTCTGGACTCCGACTACACACTGATCAAAGAATCAATTCGCAAAAACAATGGTGTTATGTTAGACGCGCTCATTCTGCGTATGTCTGGGATTTCCAGTGCACCGGTTATTTATCTGGAGTCGCTTTATCAGCACTATCTGAATGGCTCCACGATCGAAGATCTTTGCAGCACGGTCATTGCCGGATTGAAAAAGGATTCCATCATCACACCAGAGATTATGCTGCGCCTGCAGAATCTGGAGTTTGCCCGTGATAAAATTGCCTTTCGCCTGGTTTCCAAAAAAGCAAATGAAGAACTTCTTCAGGATGTTCCCTGGATCCCGTTTCTTGACCTGGCCGTCATCTTTCATATTCATCTAGGCCGCAGCGCCGGAAATCAGGTTACATCTGTCATCCACAATCATCAACTAAAGGAATGGAATGTATCCACAATCGAATTGTTCCGTATTGCAAAGGAAAATACATCAAAGCTTTATCCCAGTGCAATTACACGTTTAGAGCACTTGCTATTCGGACTGGACCCAGAAAACAGTGAGCTTTTTTCCTGTGATTCAGCGATTCCGACCATCTACGTTCTTACAAATCAGAATGGAATCAACGGTGCCTCCTGCCTTCTGTATGAAAATACAATAAAAGACTTCGCAGACCGCATTGGCTCAGATCTCATTATCCTGCCATCCAGCATCCACGAAGTCTTATTAATTCCGGACTCATCCAGCCTTGATTATCATGTATTCCGCGATATGGTTCGCACCATCAATGCTCACGATGTTCCGAAAGAAGATATTCTCTCCGACGAACTTTACCTCTATCGTCGCGGCAGCAAACCAAATCTCACACTTTGGCACGCTGACAAAGCTGATGCGCATGAACCAGACGGAAAATAGAGTCCATGATAAAAATTGCCATGGCGATCGCACCGGCCACCTGTATGGTCTCAGCCATGTAATGACTGCAGAGTGCCGGATCATTGTGAATAAAATAGTAAACACTCCGATAGATCGCTGCACCAGGTACGGCCGGCAATGTTCCTGAGACAAGAAACACCGATACTGGTGCCTTTCGCACTCTCGCCATAATATGCGATAAAAACGCAACCACAAGCGTCGATCCAAAAGCGGCCATCATCGGAGACTGTACCACTCTAAAGACGATCAGGTACATTCCCCAGCCAAGAGCTCCTGAAGCTGCTGTGCTGAATACATAGCGCTTCGGGAGTTCCAGCAAAACAGTAAACATGAAAACTACGAAAAATGCACTAATAATTTCTATGATCATAAGGCACCTCCGAAAATCATGTCAAAGGACACAAGTCCGAAACCGACACCGGCAGCCACCGCCAGTGCCACCACAATTGCCTCCAGCATACGGGCCGAACCGGCTCCATAATCTCCGTTCAGCGTATCACGACACGCCGTCGTAAAGCATACTCCCGGCACCAATGTCATGATCGGACTGATGATCATAACATCCGTATTGCAGCCCGGAATCAAAAACCGTTCAATAACATGGGCAAAAAATGCGACCATAAAAGCCCCCAGCGCATTGACACAGAAATCGTTTAACTTGATCTTTTTCTCAAACCAGTCGGTGATCGCAAGAATTGCACCACACATAGCCGTCGGTATAAAATCGTAAAGTCCGCCTCCAAAAATTGCTGTAAAGCTGGCAGACACACCGATGATTCCAAGAGCTTTCATCCAGTCCGAATACTGCATGGAATTCTCCACTTTTTTCAGCTCTTCATAGGCCTGTTCCACAGTAATTTTATCTTCACAGAAACGTCTTGAAATATCATTGACCAGACAAACCCGGTTAACGTTGGTTCCTCTGCCCGGAATACGTCTTGAGATTGTAATGGATTCTTTTTCCGGATCGTCCAATGACACAAAAAGACCAGTGGCGAAAACCACCGGTTCCGCCATCTGATAGCTGGATTTCTGGAGCATATAATTCATCATCTCTTCCACACGGAAGACTTCTGCGCCGCTGGACAGCATGATCTTTCCAGCCAGCACAACCGTTTCAATCAGAAGTTTTTCCTCCATAGGATGTCCCTCTCTTTGCAAGCTTTAATCTTCTAATTCTAATAACATAATTTTTACTTCCTTCATGCGGTCACGCAGCTTTGCCGCTTCTTCGAAGTTCAGTTCTGCAGCTGCCTGACGCATCTTCTTTTCCAGTTCTTTTGCCAGTTTTCCAAGTTCCTTCGCATCCATGGATTCCGGATCCTTGCGGAAATCCTCATCTTTTGCTTCCGCTGCTTTGGAAATTGCGATCAGATCACGCACTGCTTTTTTGATCGTCTGCGGTGTGATACCATGTTCCTCGTTGTATTTCTGCTGAATCTCGCGACGTCGGTTGGTCTCGTCGATCGCCCGTTTCATGGAATCTGTCACGGAGTCAGCGTACATAATGACATGACCGTCCGCATTTCGCGCCGCACGGCCGATGGTCTGGATCAGGGAAGTCTCAGAACGAAGGAATCCCTCTTTATCCGCATCCAGAATCGCCACCAGCGTGATTTCCGGAATATCCAGTCCCTCTCGCAGAAGGTTGATTCCGACAAGCACGTCAAAAACATCCAAACGCATATCACGAATGATCTCCGCACGTTCCAACGTATCGATATCGGAATGCAGATACTTTACACGAATTCCTGCTTCCCGAATATATCCGGTCAGGTCCTCTGCCATTCGTTTGGTAAGTGTCGTGATCAAAACTTTATTATGATTTGCCACTTCTTTGTTAATCTCACCGATCAGATCATCAATCTG
Source organism: Lachnospiraceae bacterium (assembly GCA_017435025.1). Next base: position 3,176 of record JAFSFU010000055.1, read on the forward strand.
TCCCTCCACCGGACGCACACTGATTTCCGGATCCAGCAATCCGGTCGGGCGGATGATCTGCTCTGTACGCATCATTTCGTGATCCGCCTCATAAACAGACGGTGTCGCCGATACAAACATCATTTGGTTGATATGACCCTCAAATTCATCAAAACTGAGAGGACGGTTATCCAATGCGGACGGAAGACGGAATCCGTATTCCACCAGCGTTTTCTTTCTGGAACGGTCACCAAAGTACATGCCCCGCACCTGCGGCAGTGTAATATGGGACTCGTCAATGATCATAAGGAAATCGTCCGGGAAATAATCCAGCAAGGTACACGGCGGTTCACCCGGTTTTCCGAAAGTCAGATGTCTCGAATAGTTCTCAATTCCGGAACAAAATCCGGTCTCTCGCATCATCTCCACATCAAAGTTAGTTCGCTCCGCAATTCGCTGCGCCTCCAAAAGCTTGTCATTGCTCTTAAAATAAGTCACCTGCTCTTTCAGCTCTTCCAGAATATTCTCCGTAGCTGCCATCATCTTTTCTTTTGGCACAACATAGTGGGACGCCGGGAAGATTGCCACATGGCCAAGCTGTGCTTTCACCTCGCCGGTCAGTGCATCAATTTCCACAATCCGATCCACTTCGTCACCGAAAAATTCGATCCGGTATGCCTCACTGCCGGAATAAGCAGGAAATACTTCCAGAACATCTCCACGCACACGGAAAGAACCTCGTTTGAAATCCATCTCGTTTCTCGTATACTGGATATCGATCAGTTTGTGAATTACCTCATCGCGGTCCTTGATCATACCCGGTCGCAGAGAAATTACCATCTCCTTATAATCAATCGGGCTTCCAAGTCCGTAGATACAGGACACCGACGCAACAATGATCACATCATTTCGCTCAGAAAGTGCTGCAGTCGCAGAGTGGCGCAGCTTATCAATCTCATCATTGATCGCAGAGTCTTTTTCAATATAAGTATCCGTTGACGGCACATAGGCCTCCGGCTGGTAATAATCATAGTAGGACACAAAATACTCCACCGCATTCTCCGGGAAGAACTCCTTGAATTCGGAGTAAAGCTGTGCCGCCAGTGTTTTATTGTGGGCGATGATCAGCGTCGGCTTGTTGAGCGCCTGGATCACATTCGCCATGGTAAAGGTCTTACCGGAACCGGTAACACCAAGTAAAGTCTGGAATTGATTGCCTTCTTTAAAGCCTTTCACCAGTTTTTCAATCGCTTGTGGCTGGTCACCAGTAGGTTTATATTCGGAGTGTAATTCAAATTTATCCATGATTTCCTCCTTTTTTCACGATTTTGCTAT
>JAFSFU010000056.1 GCA_017435025.1 Lachnospiraceae bacterium
ACGAGTGTTCCTACAATATTATTATGTCGACGGAGATTATCGGCCTTTCCCACTTAGAGCGTGAGATCATTGCCAACGTTTTGCGGTACAACGTCCGTGATTTCGAATACAATCAGGTGCAGATGGAGGCCAATCTGGATAATATTTCCGGCTCCTACGGCGGTCGCAAAGATGTAACGATCCTGATCGCAAAACTGACGGCGATCCTTCGTCTGGCTGATGCAATGGATCGTGCCCACAAACAGAATCTGAAAGACTGCAAGTTAGAAATGAAAGAAGGAAAGCTGCTGATCCGGACCACTTATCCGGGAGATCTGACGTTGGATTCCATCTCGATCGAGCAGAAAGCAGCATTCTTTGAAGAAATTTTTGGCATCCGGCCGGTGCTGAAACGGAAACGGAGCGTGTAACCGATGGCAGGCAGTGAAAATAAGTTTTTAGATCCGAAGAATTATGTGAACAGAGAGCTGAGCTGGCTGGAGTTTGATTATCGCGTTCTTGCTGAGGCAAAAGATAAGACAACACCCCTGTTCGACCGGATGAAGTTTTTAAGCATTACGGCGTCAAATCTGGACGAGTTCTTCATGGTCCGCGTGGCGTCTTTGAAAGACATGGTCCATGCCGGCTATACAAAGCCGGATATTGCAGGTATGACGGCGACGGAACAGCTGGAAAAAATCAGTGAGAAGACCCATGAACTGGTCAACCAGCAGTACCATATTTACAATCGTTCGCTGATTCCTGCGTTGGAAAACAACGGACTGAATGTAATCGTAAAACATGAAGACTTGACCGCAGAGCAGGGAGCCTTTGTCGACCGGTATTTCAAAGAAGAAGTGTATCCGGTACTGACACCGATGGCGGTGGATTCATCCAGACCATTCCCACTGGTGCGGAATAAAACATTGAATCTCGCCGCACTGTTAAAGAAAAAAGAAGGCGACGATGAACCGGAGTTTGCGATGGTACAGGTGCCGTCTGTTCTTGCAAGAATCGTAGAACTTCCGGTGACAGTGGATGCCGCAGGAAATGAGATGCGCCATGTGATCCTGTTAGAAGAGATCATCGAGCGCAATATGAAACAGTTATTCTTAAATTATGATATTGTGACTTCCCATCCGTTCCGTGTCATGCGTAATGCAGACTTTGTGCTTCAGGAAGAGGAGGCAATGGATCTTTTAGAAGAGATCAAGAAGCAGCTGAAAAAGCGTCAGTGGGGTGAAGTTATCCGACTGGAAATTGAGGAACATGCGGATAAGAGACTCCTGAAGATCCTGAAAAAAGAGCTGGAAGTGAACGAAGAGGATATTTTCCGGATTCCGGGCGCACTGGATCTGACATTCCTGATGAAAATGTACGGATTATCCGGTTATGATCATCTGAAGGCTCCGCGTTATACGCCGCAGCCGGTTCCGGCGCTGATGAATGATGACGATATCTTTACCAACATCCGCAAAGGTGATATTCTGCTGATGCATCCGTATGAGACCTTCGATCCGGTGGTGGATTTTGTCCGCCGTGCAGCGAAAGATCCGGATGTACTGGCGATCAAGCAGAC
>JAFSFU010000057.1 GCA_017435025.1 Lachnospiraceae bacterium
AGAGACAAAACTCAACGGCAGAAATTATCTTCTTGTGACGGATGCAGAAGACGAAGATGATGAAGCGGAGTGCTATATATTAAAAGATATGTCTGACGAAGGCGATGCGGATGCTCTTTATGAATTCGTAGAGGATGAAAGTGAACTGGATGCGATCTGGAAAGTTTTTGAGGCACTTTTAGACGAAGAAGAGTAATGGATATCAAATGGAATTAGCCCCCTTTATGAACGGAACGAAGATACGCACAGAGATTAAGACTACAGGAACGGAACAATAACGGAGGTTTGAACGTGAACGAAACATTTGAAATGAATGACTGTAAAGTCAAAATCATCCCGTTGGGAGGTCTGGAGCAGATCGGAATGAACATGACGGCCATCGAATACGATGATACGATCATTGTCATGGACTGCGGCCTGGCTTTCCCGAGTGATGATATGCTGGGCATTGACCTGGTAATTCCGGACGTGACTTATTTAACGGATAATATAGATAAGGTGAAAGGTTTTGTGATCACACACGGCCACGAAGACCACATCGGTGCACTTCCTTATGTACTGAAGATGGTGAACGCGCCGGTTTACGGTACAAAACTGACCATCGGTCTCATTGACCATAAATTAAAAGAAAATAATATGCTGAAGAATGTGAAGCGGAAAGTGGTGAAACACGGCCAGTCCATCAATCTGGGGTGTTTTCGTGTAGAGTTCATTAAGATGAACCACAGCATCGAAGATGCAGCCGCACTTGCCGTATTCACACCGGCCGGTATTATTTTAAATACTGGTGACTTTAAGATCGACTACACGCCGGTATTCGGAGATGTGACCGATCTGCAGAGACTGGCAGAACTTGGAAAGAAAGGCGTTCTGGCGCTGATGTGCGATTCTACCAACGCCACAAGACATGGTTTTACCATGTCGGAAAGAACTGTCGGAAAGACATTTGACGCGATTTTTGCAGAGCACAGACAGAACCGCATCATCGTGGCTACCTTCGCATCGAACGTGGACCGTGTGCAGCAGGTGATCAACACTGCCTGCAAATATGGCCGTAAAGTTGTGGTGGAAGGCCGCAGCATGGTGAATGTCATCGGAACGGCTCAGGAGCTTGGTTACATCAGTATCCCGGAGGGAACGCTGATCGATATCGAGCAGCTGAAAAATTATCGGGAAGAAGATACGGTATTGATCACAACAGGAAGTCAGGGCGAGTCGATGGCGGCTCTTTCCAGAATGGCGTCCTCGATGCATCGAAAAGTATCCATTACTCCGAGAGATGTTGTGGTATTAAGCTCCACACCGATCCCGGGAAATGAAAAGGCAGTATCCAGAGTTGTCAATGAACTTTCCATGAAAGGTGCAAAAGTTATTTCTCAGGATACGCACGTTTCCGGTCACGCATGTCAGGAAGAGATCAAACTGATCTATTCTCTGGTGCGCCCGCAGTATTCCATCCCGATCCATGGTGAATTCCGTCATCGTATGGCGCAGAAGGAACTGGCGGAGGCGCTCGGAGTACCGAAGGAAAATGTGATGATGCTCCACACCGGCGATGTGCTGGAAATCGGAGAGAGCGGAGCAGAAGTGATAGACCACGTACAGTCCGGCGGCGTCTTAGTGGATGGCCTGGGCGTTGGTGATGTGGGAAATATCGTCCTTCGTGACAGACAGAATTTGGCACAGAACGGTATTATCATCGTAGTACTGGCATTGGAAAAATATTCCAACCAGCTGCTTTCCGGTCCGGATATCGTATCCCGCGGCTTTGTTTATGTGAGAGAGTCCGAGGATCTGATGGAAG
>JAFSFU010000058.1 GCA_017435025.1 Lachnospiraceae bacterium
AGAATGAGAAAACGTCCGCCGTATGGTATGTATGCGGCGATTGCTGCAGGCTGCTTCCTTGTGATCGGTGGTCTCGTGGTCAGCGGCAAAGCGATACTGAATAGAGAGAATGGTGAACCGGCGGCCGTGGAAGAAATGGCAGATGTGCAGGAAACTGCGATGATGGATCAGAAGTCGTCAGATGCAGAGGTGGCTGCAGATGCCGCAGCGCAGGAAGAAGCGGAACATCAGGCAGAAGTTCAGGCTGTGGTGGATTCCTATTCCAATCTTGGAATCGTGCAGGTAACCGGTTATCTGAATATGAGAAAAGAACCGGAAACCGGTTCTCATGTGGTTGGCAAAATGCCGGATGGCAGTGCCTGCGAGATTCAGGAAACTCTGGATGGATGGTATTATGTGACATCCGGTGGACTGGAAGGTTATATCAGTTCAGAATTTGTTCTGACCGGGGATGCAGCTAAAAAGGCAGCAATGGAACTCGTGAAGAACCGAGCTGTTGTCCTTACGGATAATCTAAATATCCGTAAAGAGCCATCTACACAGTCAGACGTTGTCGGTCAGTGTCTGGAAGGCGAGCGTTACGAAATTCTAAGTGAGATTGATGGATGGTATGAGATTCCGGGGGGATTCATTTCTGCTGAGTTTGCTGAGAAGAATTTTTCTTTGAATGAAGCAAGGAAACTGGATATGCGTGCCATGGTTCTCAATTATTATGAAAAACCGGGTGTATCTAATGTTTCCGGATATTTGAATATCCGACAGAAACCCGGAAAAGAAGAGAAGATTATCGGTAAGCTTCCGAGTTATGCCGGATGTGAAATTCTGGAAGAACTGGATGGATGGTATAAGATTCGTTCCGGCAGTCTTACCGGTTATGTCAGCAGCGAATACATTCTTACCGGTGATGCTGCGCGACAGGCTGCCATGGAGCACGCAGAGCTGATGGCTGTTGTGAGTACGGATGTTCTCAATGCGAGAACGGAGCCGAGCACGGAAGCAAAAATCTGGACACAGATTTCCAATAACGAAAGATATCATGTTGCAGAACAGCTGGATGGCTGGGTTAAGATTGAGTTTGATGAGAGCAGTGATGAAGATGGCGGAGCAACCTATGCATATGTATCGACCGATTACGTGGATGTGCGCTACGCATTGGGCGAGGCGATCAAATTCTCTCCGTCCGAGGAAAATGCTTCTCTTAGAAGCCGTATGGTCAACTATGCTCTTCAGTTCCTGGGGAATCCGTATGTCTGGGGTGGTACAAGCCTGACCAATGGTGCCGACTGCTCTGGTTTTACGCTTTCTGTATACAAGAAGTTTGGAATCAGTTTACCGCATTATTCCGGCTCCCAGGCACAGATGGGTACAGCTGTAAAGTCCAGCAATATGCGCCCGGGTGATCTGATCTTCTATGGAAACAGCAGCGGAAAGATCAACCATGTTGCGATGTATATCGGTAACGGACAGGTTGTTCATGCAGCCAGCCGTCGAAGCGGTATCAAGATTTCTTCCTGGAACTACAGAAAACCGTTAAAGATCCGTGATATTATCGGCAATCGCAGTTAATCAGTGATTGCATAAATCGAGTATAAGAGTCTCCTTTTTGATACACACTATAAAAAAGTATCAGAGAGGAGACTTTTGGTATGTCAGAACAGGAAAGAGAAAATATGAAAGACGAAGAGGAGCGGATCCGCGAGAACGGTCAGGTCACGTTAGATGGTTCGAAAAATGGACGCATTCACCTTCTTTCGATCATCGGAGAGATAGAAGGGCATGAGAATCTATCAGGCAGTACGAAGACGACGAAGTACGAACATATTCTTCCAGAGCTTGCTAAAGTGGAAGATGAAAAGGAGATTGAGGGAGTACTGGTATTGATCAATACAGTTGGCGGTGATGTGAGCTGTGGACTCGCTCTGGCTGAGATGCTTGCATCTTTAAGCAAACCAACGGTATCTCTTGTCATCGGTGACAGCCATTCGATTGGAGTGCCGTTGGCTGTTGCAACGGACTATTCATTTATCGTGCCGACAGGGACTATGCTGGTGCATCCGGTTCGTATGTCAGGCATGCTGATCGGAACAGAGAAAACATACGAATATTTCGAAATGATTCAGGATCGGATCCTGGGATTTATATCAGAGCACAGCAAAGTTGGCTATGAAGAACTGAAAAAAATGATGCACAGCAGCGAAATGCTGACGAAAGATCTCGGAACGGTGCTGGTTGGAAAAGATGCAGTGCAAAGAGGACTGATCGATGCAGTAGGCGGTATTCAAGATGCGTTGAAAAAGCTATATGAAATGATGCGATAATGGAGAGGAGGTCGAAATGTACCTCCTCAGTTGAGTTGCATTTTGGAAATATATTTTGTATACTATAATGTGAGGGCATTTGCCTTGGAATGAAATGGAGGCATTGAATTTGGCTAACAATAATGGAACAAAGAAGACAAATACTTCTGCAAAGGGAAAGAAGAAGCAAACGCAGATAGAAGAAGATACCAGCTTTTTGCAATCGGAAATCACCATTCTCGGAACCTTTGCGGTTTGTGTGTTTTTGTTTTTAAGTAATTTTCATATTTGCGGAACAGTAGGTAATTTCTTTAGCAGTATTATGCTGGGAGTGTTTGGAACAATCGGTTATCTGGCACCGGTTCTTTTGTTTGCAGGTATTCTTTTCTATGCGTCGAATGAAGGAAATATCCGTGCCGTTTATAAAATGCTGGCTGTCGAGATTCTGCTGATCGTATTCTGTGGACTGGCTCAGATGATGTTTGGCGGAGGATATCAAGAAGGTCAGACGTTAATGGATATCTACCGAAGTGCAGGAGAGAGCGGTGTCGGCGGCGGTCTGATCGGCGGCGCGATCGTTTTTGTTTTACATACAGCACTTGGTATGATCGGAACCTATCTGATCCTATTGCTGCTCCTTGTGATATCCATGGTTTGTATCACGGAGAAATCTTTCGTGTCAGCAGTCAAGAGCGGAAGCGGAAAAGTCTATCAATATGCAAAAGAAGAAAATGAAAGACAGAAAGAAATCCGTGAGATTAAGAAGGAAGAAAAACGCCGCTTAAGGGAAGAGCAAAAAGTACAGGGTGTAAATCTAGAATCTACGGACCTGTCCAAAGACAGTGTGGGCAAAAAGGTGGCAGCATCGAAAGAAGAACTTCCAGCGGAAGAAACGACGCGCAAAATAACCCCGGAATCAGTTGCTCAGGAATCTGAAAAGATATCGGATCCGGCGGATGTGTTTAAAGGGAAAATAACAAAAGCAGGCATGGAAGAAGAGGAGGATGTAGTCCCATTTGAGGAAGATATCAAAATTCAGCCTCTTCGTCGAGATGAAGATGTGTTTGTGACCCGCGACAGCCGTATGTTCCGCGAGATGGGATTGTTCCCGGAACAGAAAAACGAACCATCCTATCGCCCCACCCCTGCGATGGCCGTATATCATGAGCCCGAGATTGAACCGGATGAGATTCCAGTAACGACTTCTGTCTATGAGGAGCCGATTTATGAGATCCCGGTTGAAATTCCGGTGCAGGAACCGGAATTGGAACCGATGCAAACAATGTCGGTGTATGAGGAACCAAAGATTACATACGAAACCCCTGTAACACCTGATTATGAGGAGCCGGAGCCGTTTATTGAGGATGTGGATCCTGCCAAGATCATTGAGGAGAGCAAGCATTTCCACAAACAGGAAGAGCACAAACGTGTGGTTACTGCTACGGGAAAAGTGATCGAGACCGATACAGAGACAATCCTTAAACAGAAAGCTGAAAAGCGCAAACAGGAAGCGGAGGAAAAAGCGGAGGCGAACAATGCCGTTTTAAAAGAAATTCAGAAAACGGAAGAGAAACCAAAGAAACCGTATGTATATCCTTCTACAGAGCTCCTTACCCGCGGCAACGGACCGTCGCTTGGGCAGTCTGATAAAGAGTTCAAGGAGACGGCAATCAAGCTGCAGCAGACCCTTCGTAATTTTGGCGTTGGTGTCACAGTTACCAATATCAGCTGCGGTCCGACTGTTACCAGATATGAGCTCCACCCGGAACAGGGTGTCAAGGTAAGTAAGATTCAGGCGCTGGCAGACGATATCAAACTGAATCTGGCAGCGACCGATATCCGTATTGAAGCACCGATCCCGGGAAAAGCAGCAGTCGGTATCGAGGTGCCGAATAAGGTAAACAGTACGGTTTACCTTCGTGAATTGCTTGAGAGCAATGAATTTAAAAAGCATCCATCCAGACTTGCATTTGCAGTCGGTAAAGATATTGGTGGTCAGGTTATTGTGGCAGACATTGCAAAGATGCCGCATTTATTGATCGCAGGACAGACTGGTTCCGGTAAGTCGGTTGGAATTAATACAATGATCATGAGCCTGATCTATCGTTCCTCGCCGGATGATGTGAAATTGATCATGATCGACCCGAAAGTAGTGGAACTTTCTGTATATAATGGAATTCCGCACCTGCTGATCCCGGTTGTTACAGATCCGAAGAAGGCAGCGGGGGCTCTCAACTGGGCAGTTGCCGAGATGATGGAGCGATACAATAAATTTGCCCAAAGCAATGTCCGTGATATCAAGGGATATAACGCTAGAGTGCAGTCGCTGATCGATGCAGGAGATGTGCCGAAGGAAGAGATCCCTTCCAAATTACCTCAGCTGGTGATCATCATTGATGAGCTTGCAGATTTGATGATGGTTGCATCCAATGAGGTAGAAGATGCAATCTGCCGTCTGGCGCAGCTGGCTCGTGCAGCCGGTATCCATTTGGTGATTGCTACTCAGAGACCGTCGGTCAATGTCATTACCGGCGTGATCAAGGCCAACGTACCGTCCAGAATTGCATTTTCAGTTGCGTCCGGAGTGGACTCAAGAACCATTCTGGATATGAATGGTGCGGAAAAACTGTTAGGCAACGGAGATATGTTATTCTATCCGTCCGGATATCCGAAACCGGTGCGTGTGCAGGGCGCATTTGTGTCAGATGCAGAAGTATCCCGCGTTACTGATTTCTTAAAGGAACAGAATGAGAACGGCGGATACAATAAAGAAGTGGAGATGAAACTGAGTCAGCCGACTTTAAACGGCGGCTCTGCCGGAGGCGGAAGTGACAGAGATTCTCTGTTTACAGATGCCGGAAAATTCATCATAGAAAAAGACAAAGCTTCCATTGGTATGCTGCAGCGTGTTTTTAAAATCGGTTTTAACCGAGCTGCGCGAATTATGGATCAGCTGGCTGAAGCCGGTGTGGTCGGCGAGGAAGAGGGCACAAAACCGAGAAAGGTTTTAATGTCCATGGAAGAATTTGAAGAGTTTTTAGAAGCGGGTTATTAAGACCGGTGACAATCTATCCAAAGAAAAGGAGAATAAAACATGAAGACTGATATCCAGATCGCACAGGAAACCAAGATGCTTCCGATTAAGGAGGTCGCTGTTCAGTACGGCATCTCTGAGGATGATCTCGAGCTTTACGGAAAATATAAAGCAAAAATTTCCAATGAGCTTTGGGAAGAGATTAAAGACAGACCGGATGGAAAATTGGTTTTAGTAACTGCAATTAACCCGACTCCGGCCGGAGAAGGAAAGACTACAACCAGTATCGGTCTTGCCCAGGCGCTGACGAAAGCTGGTAAGAAAGCAATGTTAGCACTCCGTGAGCCGTCTCTTGGCCCGTGTTTCGGTATCAAGGGTGGTGCTGCCGGCGGCGGTTATGCACAGGTAGTTCCTATGGAAGATCTGAACCTGCATTTCACAGGCGACTTCCACGCAATCACAACAGCCAACAACCTGTTAGCTGCATTATTAGACAACCATATCCAGCAGGGCAACGCGCTCGGAATTGATACAAGACAGATTCTTTGGAAACGTTGTCTCGATATGAATGACCGTGCACTTAGAAACATTGTAATCGGTCTTGGTGCAAAAGCAGACGGTGTAGTTCGTGAAGATCATTTTGTTATCACAGTGGCTTCCGAGATTATGGCGATCCTCTGTCTTGCTACAGATATGGAGGATTTAAAAGAACGCCTTGGCAATATTATTGTGGCATATAATTTTGCAGGCGAACCGGTTACTGCAAAACAGCTCAACGCAGTTGGCGCGATGGCGGCCCTCTTAAAGGATGCAATGAAACCAAACCTGATCCAGACACTGGAACATTCCGGTGCTCTTGTACATGGTGGTCCGTTCGCGAATATTGCTCATGGATGTAACAGTGTAATGGCTACAAGAACAGCTCTGAAACTGGCTGATATCGCAGTTACAGAAGCTGGATTCGGCGCAGATCTTGGCGCTGAGAAGTTCTTTGATATTAAGTGCCGTAAGGCAGGTTTAAAGCCGGATGCAGTCGTTCTTGTTGCAACGGTAAGAGCTTTAAAATATAATGGCGGCGTTCCGAAGGATCAGCTTTCTGCAGAAAATCTGGATGCACTTAAGAAAGGTATCGTTAACCTTGAGAAACACATCGAGAATATTCAGAAGTACAACGTTCCGGTTGTTGTTACACTGAACTCTTTCTTAACTGATACAGAAGCAGAGTATGAATTCATCAAAAATTTCTGCGAGGAGAGAGGATGCGAATTCGCATTGTCTGAAGTATGGGCAAAGGGTGGTGAAGGCGGTCTTGCGCTGGCTGAAAAGGTGCTCAAAACACTGGAGACAAAGGAGAGTAATTTTGCTCCGTTATACCCGGATGAGATGCCGTTAGACCAGAAGATCGAGACAATCGCAAAAGAAATCTATGGTGCTGGCAAAGTATCTTACTCTCCGGCGGCAAAGAAGGCACTTGCCAAGATTACAGATATGGGATTCGGCAATTATCCGATCTGTATGGCAAAGACACAGTATTCTTTATCCGATGATCAGACAAAACTGGGTCGTCCGGAAGGATTTGATCTGACTGTACGTGACGTATATGTAAGTGCAGGTGCAGGTTTCGTTGTTGCTCTGACCGGTGCGATCATGACAATGCCGGGTCTTCCGAAGAAACCGGCTGCAGACAGCATTGACGTTGTTGACGGCAAGATCACAGGATTATTCTAAATTAAACAATGGAATGCGCAGACTGCATTCCAGATACAGGCGGGGCATTGAAAACATGGTTTCAGGCAATCCCGCCTGTCTGTGTTAGACGGAATCAGCCGAAATTTCGTCATAAATCGTTAAAGTAAGATCGGCAGGAGAGAATAGATGAGAATTGGTGATTGGTTAAAACGACTTACATATACCTTGGTTCAGGGAAATCTGGACGCAGAGGTGGAGGAAGTGATATACGATTCCAGAAAGGCGAGAGCAAACACTGTATTTGTATGTATCAAAGGCAGTGTGCGTGATTCCCATGACTTTATTCCGGATGTTCTGGAAAAGGGTTGTAAGGTTCTGGTTGTAGAAAAAGATGTGGACGTACCTGGCGAGGTGACTGTGATCCGTACGGAAAACGGACGTCTTGCATTGGCAGAGCTTTCTGCAGCAAGATTTGGATATCCGGCTGAAAAACTGACAACGATCGGTATCACAGGAACAAAGGGAAAAACGACGACCAGTTATATGATCAAGGCTATATTGGAAGCAGCTGGTAAAAAGACAGGTCTGATCGGTACCAATGGTGCGGTGATTGGGGAAGAACGAATTCCGACAGCGAATACGACACCGGAATCCTATGTGGTTCAGGAATTCTTTGCAAAGATGGTGGAAGCAGGATGCGACTGTGTGGTTATGGAAGTGTCTTCCCAGGCACTTATGCTGCATCGTGTCGGCGGAATTTTGTTTGATTATGGTCTGTTTACCAATATTTCTCCGGACCATATAGGACCGAATGAGCATGAAAGCTTTGAAGAGTATATGCAGTATAAAGCAAAAATGCTGCAGGTATGTAAAGTTGGCGTGGCGAACTGCTGTATGGATCACTATGAGGAAGTTACAAAAGATGCCACATGTAAGCTTTACACTTATGGCCTGGAATGTGAAGCGGATTTTTCCGGAGCTGGACTTCACTATGCGAATGAACATGAATTTGTCGGTGTAGAATTTGATATGCATGGTGTTCTGAACGGAAGAGTCCGTGTTGGAATGCCTGGAAAATTCAATGCAGATAACGCTCTGGCTGCGATTGCTGTTTGTGCTCTTGCAGTGTCCGGTGACAATGCATCAGCCCTTGACTGCTCTGTAAAAGAAAAAATCTTTCATGCCCTGGAGGGGATCCGTGTAGACGGACGTATGGAGATTGCACATGTTTCTAAAGTGTGCAGTGTAATCGTGGATTACGCTCACAATGCAGTGAGTATGGAGAGCCTTTTGACAACGCTGCGTGACTATGATCCGAAGCGTCTGGTATGCGTATTTGGCTGCGGCGGAAACCGTGCAAAAGACAGACGTTACTCAATGGGAGAAATTGGTGGCAAGATGGCAGATCTCTGTATCATCACAGCCGATAATCCAAGATTTGAAAAGAACGAAGATATTATAAAAGACATCGAGATCGGATTGGCTAAGACTGATGGCAGTTACATTGTGATCCCGGATCGACGCGAAGCGATTTTTTCCGCGATTCATAATGCCAAGGAAGGCGATATGGTGGCGATCATCGGCAAAGGACATGAAGACTATCAGGAAATCGAAGGCGTTAGACATCATTTCAAAGACCGAGAAGTGGTGGAAGAGGCTGTAAGGGAGTTGAAATAATGGAACATGTATATGTACGTGATCTGGTAGAAGCTACCGGCGGTGCTTTGCTGACTGGAAATTTGGATACAGCGGTTTCAAAGATCCGACTTGATTCCAGACAGGTGGAACCGGGCGATCTGTTTGTACCGATCATCGGTGAAAAAGTCGATGGTCACAGATTCATCTCACAGGTGATCGAAGCCGGAGCAGCGGTGGTTTTAACCAGCGAACATGAAGCGGAAGATGCAAAGATGGCAGAAGGAACTGCGGCCTGGATCCGAGTTTCCGATACAAAGAATGCACTGCAGGATATTGGCCGATACTTAAGAGCAAGATTAACGCTGCCTCTTGTGGGTGTAACAGGAAGTGTGGGTAAAACCACTACAAGAGAAATGATCGCAGCAGCTCTCTCTGCCAAATTTCGTGTTTATAAAACACCGGGCAACAGCAACAGCCAGGTCGGTGTTCCGATCACAATCTCGGAGATCAGCAAAGAGGATGAGGTCGGTGTGATCGAACTTGGTATGAGTGAACCGGATGAACTGACGGTCATTGCAAAGATTGCAAAAATTGACATGGCTGTTATCACAAATATTGGTATTACTCATATCGAACAGCTGGGTTCCAGAGAGAATATTTATAAAGAAAAGATGACCATTCAGGACGGCCTTCGTAAAGATGGTGTACTGATCCTGAACGGAGATGACGATATGCTCTGCAGCACAAGAGGAAATGACGGCATCAAAACTGTTTATTACGGTACAGGAATCAACTGTGATTTCCGTGCAGAAAACATCAATTTAAATGATGGACCGGCAAGATTTACAGCGGTTCACGGAGATGAGTGTCAGGAAGTAGTCCTTGGTGTTATGGGGCATCACAATGTTATGAATGCACTTGCTGCGATCGCAGTTTGTGACCAGTGCGGGATGACGATGAAAGAAGCGGCAGAGGGACTGCAATCCTTTACCGGCTTTAAGGGGCGCCAGCAGATTCATGCAGGAGAAAAACTGACGATTCTTGATGACTCTTACAATGCAAGCCCAGCGTCTATGAAAGCATCTTTGGATGTGTTTAAGAATTTAAAGAGCGGCTGCAGACATATTGCAGTGCTTGCGGATATGAAGGAACTGGGTGAAAAATATCTGGACTATCACTATGAGGTTGGACAGTATGCTGCTCACTCCGGACTTGATCTGGTGGTGACTCTCGGTGAAGCATGCGGAAAACTGGCAGAAGGCGTGCGAGCGGAATCAGAGATTCCGGTTGTGGAATTTATGGATAAAGAAGAGATGATTCAATATCTGGAACAGCATGTACAGGATGGAGACTGTCTGTTGTTTAAAGGATCCAATTCCATGGGACTTTCCCTGGTGGTTGAACATTTTACGAAAAAGTAATTAGGAAGGAGGAAACGGTAATGGAGCATCACACTAAATATGCAGATATTATCATCGATATTTCTACGAAACATGTGGACCGTGTGTTCCAGTACCGGATTCCTTCTGCGCTGGAAGATGAGATTCAGGTGGGATGTCGCGTGGAGGTTCCTTTTGGAAAGGGCGATACTGTAAGAAAAGGGTATGTGGTTTCCATTACCACAGTTCCGACTTTTGCACCGGAGAAGACAAAAGAAATACGGAACATGGTTCCCGGCGCAGTATCGATTCAGGAACAGATGATCCTATTGGCATGGTGGATGAAAGAACGATATGGTTCTACTATGAATCAGGCATTAAAGACAGTTTTACCGGTTAAGGCAAAGATTGCTCCGAAGGAAGAAAAGACCATTGTATCGAAAAAGTCTGAGCAGGAATTGAGGGAACTGCTGAAAGAAGCGGAACGAAAGAATCATAAGGCCCGTATCAGACTGTACCAGGCACTGTTGGAAAATGGAGCATTGCCATATCGTCTTACTGCAGAGAAGCTCGGTATTACCATGACAATGTTAAAGCCTCTTTCTGAAAAAGGGACTATCGATATACTGGCAGAAAAGAAAAGTCGTGATCCTATTTGCTGTCGTGATACAGAACAAGGCAAACTGGTTTTAAATGAAGAACAGCAGCGCGCAGTCGACACGGTGATCCGTGATTTCGACAGTGGAAAACGAGATACGTACCTGCTCTATGGCATAACCGGAAGCGGAAAGACGGAAGTTTACATGGAACTGATCGAATATGTGATCTGTCAGGGAAAACAGGCCATCGTTTTGATCCCGGAGATTTCATTGACGTATCAGACAGTGATGCGGTTTTACCGGAGATTTGGCAATCGCGTGTCCATCATTAACTCCAGATTGTCTGCCGGTGAGCGATATGATCAGCTGGAACGGGCTGCTAACGGCGAGATTGATATTATGATCGGTCCGAGGTCAGCGTTGTTCACGCCTTTTGCGAATCTTGGACTGATCATTATGGATGAGGAACATGAGGGTGCATATAAAAGCGAAAATGTTCCAAGATATCACGCGAGAGAAGTAGCCGAAATGCGTGCACAGATGAATCATGCGAGTCTGATCCTGGGATCGGCGACACCATCGATGGAAAGCTATCATCGGGCACTGAATGGCAAGTATCAATTGCTTACACTTCATAATCGTGCTAAAAAGAACAGCCGTCTTGCCAATGTACATGTGGTCGACCTAAGGGAAGAACTGGCGGAGGGAAATCGTTCCGTATTCAGCCGAAAACTTAGGGAGCTGATGGAGGATCGTCTTTCTAAAGGGGAACAGATCATGCTGTTCATGAATCGAAGAGGTTATGCAAACTTTGTTTCCTGTCGATCCTGTGGTGAGACACTTCGATGTCCCCACTGTGATGTGAGCCTGACGTATCACAACGATGGTCGATTGAAATGCCATTATTGCGGTCATGAGGTATGGATGCCTAAGAATTGTCCGGGATGCGGTTCTCCATATATTGCACCGTTCGGAACGGGAACGCAGAAACTGGAAGATATGACGAGGAAAACATTTCCGGATGCAAGAATTATTCGAATGGATGCGGATACGACTTCAACCAAAGGGGCTCATGAAGAGATCTTGCAGACTTTTGCCGAGGGCGATGCCGATATTCTGATTGGTACACAGATGATCGTAAAAGGACATGATTTTCCGAAGGTAACACTGGTTGGGATCATGGCAGCAGATCTTTCCCTGTATGTGCCGGATTTCCGAAGCGGAGAGAGAACCTTTGAGCTGATCACGCAGGCGTCCGGAAGAGCGGGACGCGGCGATATCCCGGGGGATGTTGTGATCCAGTCCTATACTCCGGATCACTTTGCGATCACTGCAGCTGCAGATCAGGATTACGAGCAATTCTATCGACAGGAAATGCTATATCGGAAAATGATGGCTTATCCTCCTGCGGTGGGACTTGTATGTATTACACTTTCGTCCAAAGATGAAGCGGCATTGAATCGTGGTATGGAGCGCTTATACAGAGAGATATTAAAGGAATATTGTTTGGACGGCGTTGTATTTATCGGTCCTGTGGATGCATCTCCATACAAAGTTAATGACATTTACAGAAAAAATTTATATATTAAGCATGAAAGTTATGATATACTATTAAAAATCAGAAAGTCTGTCCAGAAAATGGAAGGACTGGATCAATATAAAAAAATCAGTTTCCAATACGATGGATAAGAAAGGATAGAATCATGGCAATCAGACAGGTAAGAACCATTGGTGATGAGATTTTAACAAAAGTATGTAAACCGGTAACAGAGATGAACGAGCGTACAGCAACTCTGATCGAGGATATGTTCGAGACAATGTACGCGACAAACGGTGTTGGTCTTGCGGCACCGCAGGTAGGTATCCGCAAACGCATCGTGGTTATGGATGTGGATGATGGAAATCAGTATGTACTGATCAATCCGGAGATCCTTGAGATGAGCGGCAGCCAGACCGGTCAGGAAGGATGCCTTAGTGTACCGGGAAAACGCGGTGAAGTAACAAGAGCCAATTATGTGAAGGTAAAGGCTCTGAATGAAAATATGGAAGAATTTATTCTTGAAGGCGAAGAACTCCTTGCAAGATGTATTCAGCATGAGTGCGATCATCTGGATGGCCACCTCTATGTAGAGAAAGTAGAAGAGGGTCAGCTTTACGATGTCGTGGATGAGGATGAAGAATAAGATGAGAATTGTATATATGGGCACACCGGATTTTGCAGTTCCGACCCTGGAAGCTTTGGTAAAGGGCGGCCATGATGTGATCGCTGCGGTTACACAGCCGGACAAACCAAAGGGAAGAGGAAAAGCGGTGCAGATGACTCCGGTGAAAGAAAAGGCATTGGAATATGGAATTCCGGTTCATCAGCCGGTAAAAGCCAGGGATCCGGAGTTTGTTGAACTGTTAAAGGAAATGAATCCCGATGCAATCGTCGTTGTTGCATTCGGTCAGCTTCTTCCGAAGTCCATTCTTGATATTCCAAAATACGGATGCATCAATGTCCATGCATCTCTTCTTCCAAAATACCGCGGTGCTGCTCCGATTCAGTGGGCGGTAATCGATGGCGAGGAAAAGAGCGGCGTGACCACAATGCTGATGGATGAAGGACTGGATACCGGTGATATGCTGGAAAAGATTGAGTATGTTCTCGACAAAAATGAGACCGGTGGAAGTCTGTTTGATAAACTCAGTGAAATGGGCGGTGAATTGATCTTGTCTACATTGGATAAGATTGAAAATGGTACGATTACCCGCACTCCGCAGGGAGAGACAACAACAGGTTATGCCAAAATGTTAAACAAGTCCATGGGTGAGATCGACTGGTCTATGGAGGCAGTAAAGATTGAACGCCTGATTCGCGGATTAAATCCGTGGCCGAGTGCTTACTCTGTTTTAAAGGGGAAAACGGTAAAAATCTGGGCTGCAGATGTTGTGGAAGGAGAGGTGACCGGAAATCCGGGCCGCATCTCTGTTTCAAAAGACAAGCTTCTGGTGGAAACCGGAAACAACTATCTGTCTGTTCGTGAACTTCAGCTGGAAGGTAAGAAACGAATGGATATTGCTGCATTTCTTCGTGGTTTTACCGTAGAAGATAACAGCAAATTTGGCGAATAGAGTATGAAAAAGCCGTGTAATAGGTAAAACGAGAGGAGAATTGCTTATGTACGGTTATGGAATGGGATATGGAATGAGATATGGATATTATGGTTTTGACTGGACGATCGTTCTGGTTCTGATCGGAGCCTTGATATCTCTTTGGGCACAAGGTCGTGTAACTTCTACGTTTAATAAATACTCGAAAGTACGAAGTCGTACGGGTATGACCGGTGCTGATGCAGCGATGAGACTGCTCCGTGCTCAGGGAATCTATGATGTTTCGGTACGTCCTGTTTCAGGTAATCTGACAGACCACTACGACCCAAGAACGAAAGTCGTGAATCTGTCGGAGTCTGTTTATTACGCCACTTCGGTGGCGGCGATCGGCGTGGCAGCTCATGAGTGCGGCCATGCGATGCAGCACAACGAGGGATATGCACCTTTGAATTTCAGAAGTGCGCTGGTTCCGGTTGTGAATTTTGGTTCTAAACTTTCCTGGCCATTGATCTTGTTGGGCGTATTGTTCGGCGGTGTAGGATCGACCCTGTGTCAGGTGGGTATTTTAATGTTTACTCTTGTGGTATTATTCCAGCTGGTGACGTTGCCTGTAGAGTTTAATGCCTCAAAACGAGCTGTAAAGCTGCTTGATTCTCAGGGGATTTTAGCGGGAGATGAAGTGCAGGGGACCAAGAAAGTCCTCGGTGCCGCTGCATTGACCTATGTGGCAGCAGCAGCGTCCACGATCTTACAGCTTTTAAGATTGATTATCCTGTACGGAGGAAGAAGACGTGATGATTGATACGAATAGCCGTGAAGTTGTCCTGGATATTCTTATGGAGATCCTGGAAAAGGGAAATCTTAGCCATCTGATCTTGAAACAGGCACTGGAAAAATACCAGTATCTGGAGAAGCAGGACAGGGCTTTTATCACAAGAATCACGGAAGGAACTTTGGAATATCTGATTCAGATTGATGCTGTGATCAATCGGTATTCCAAGGTAAAAGTAGGTAAGATGAAGCCGGTAATCCGCACAATTATGCGGATGTCGGTCTATCAGCTCCTCTATATGGAGAGAGTGCCGGATTCTGCTGTCTGTAACGAAGCGGTAAAACTGGCAAAGAAAAGAAAGTTTCAGGGATTGACCGGTTTTGTTAACGGAGTATTGCGTAATATTTCCCGCGAAAAAGAAACAATAGAATTC
>JAFSFU010000059.1 GCA_017435025.1 Lachnospiraceae bacterium
CGGCATTAGGAACATATCAAACTCGTTCTTTGCAACCATTGCGATTGTCTGCACTTCGTAATATCCCTGTGTGCAGAGGAATTCCTTCACAGAAAGCTCCTTCTTCTGAGTAGCATTAAGACCGCCGTTTGTAACCTGAGCCGCATCCAGGAAGGTCGGAACCACTTTGTCGTAACCATACTCACGGATTACTTCTTCAGCGATATCCTGGTATGTCTCAATATCGTCACGATATCTCGGAATAGCCAGTGTAAGAACACCGTCGTTCAGTTCCACTTCGAACTGGAGTGCCTTCAGAATCTTCACCATTTCCTCTTCCGGAACTTCAATACCAAGAACACCGTTTACACGTGCTGTCTCCACATTAATGACTCTCTTCTCTGTGGAAGCGCCTGCGGACTCATCAAAATGGCTGGAGCTTACTTTTGCGATGCCAAGTGTCTGAACCAGGTTCAGGGCACGTGCCATACCGCACTCAACTGTGTACTCGTCAATACCCTTTTCGAATCTTGCAGCAGCATCAGAACGAAGGCCAAGACTTCTGGATGTCTTACGAACACTGTCCTTCATGAATTTCGCAGACTCGAATAACACTTTTGTTGTATTTTCTGTGATCTCACTGTTAAGACCACCCATAACACCTGCAAGGCCAACAGCTTTCTCTTTGTCGCAGATCAGCAGGTTATTCGGATTTAATACACGAAGTTTCTCATCAAGAGTTACCAGCTCCTCACCCTCTGCTGCTCTTCTTACAACGATGGAGGAACCAGACAGTGTATTCAAGTCAAATGCATGCATCGGCTGACCGATCTCTACGAGAACGTAGTTTGTGATATCAACCATAGCGTTGATCGCATTGTGACCAACAGCGATCAGTCTTCTCTTCATCCAAAGCGGAGACTCTGTAAATTTCACGTCATAAATGTAATGGCCAAGATATCTCGGGCATACATCCTTATCGATAACAGTTACGCTGATATCATCATTGGTTGTACCGTCTTCCACATAGCTCATATCCGGATTCTTTAACGGTTTGTGTAAGAACGCAGCAACCTCTCTTGCAATACCAAGTACAGACTGACAGTCCGGGCGGTTTGCTGTAATGGAAATATCGAATAAGTAATCATCTAATTCCAGATAATCTCTCATCTCCATACCAAGCGGAGCATCCTCGTCTAAGATCATGATACCGTTTACATCTGCACCCGGATACCAGTCTTTGTTCAGATTCATCTCTGCACCGGAACAAAGCATACCATAGGACATCATGTCAACCATCTTTCTCGGCTGAATCTCAAGACCTACCGGAAGTTTTGCACCAACCAATGCCGCCGGAACTTTCGCACCTACGAATACATTGTTTGCACCGGTTAAGATCAGGTGATCTTCTCCCATCGGACCACAGTTCACGTGGCAGATCTGTAAATGGGTGCCCTCGTAGTGCTCCATGGATGTAATCTGACCTACGACTACTTTTTCTAAATTTTCACCTAAATATTCGATACCTTCAACCTCGAAACCTGCAGAAAACAGTTTCTCTTCCAGTTCCTTGTGGGAGATATCGATGTCTACATATTCTTTTAACCAGCTATATAAAACTTTCATTTGTCACCCTCCGATTACGCCTTGAACTGTTTTAAGAATTCCACATCGTTTTCGAACAGCTTGCCCATGTGGTTGATTCCGTATTTTAACATTGCAATACGCTCCATACCGATACCGAATGCAAGGCCGGAGTATTTGCTGGAGTCAATGTTACAGTTCTCAAGAACCTTATTGTTTACGATACCGCCGCCGAGAACCTCGATCCAGCCTGTACCCTTACATAAGGAACATCCTTTACCTCCGCACTTGAAGCAGCTTACGTCAACCTCTACAGACGGCTCTGTGAACGGGAAGTAGGACGGACGAAGTCTTGTCTTTACTTCTTCAGAGAACAATGCTTTTACGAACTGATCTAACATACCCTGAAGGTCGCAGAGGGTAATCTTCTTGTCTACAACAAGTCCCTCCATCTGGGAGAACATCGGAGAATGTGTCGCATCACTGTCGGAACGGAATACTTTACCCGGCACAAGAACCTTGATCGGCGGATTCTTGGAATCCATAACGCGGATCTGACCCGGAGATGTATGGGTACGGAGAAGAAGATCCTCAGTAAGCCAGAAAGTATCCTGCATATCTCTGGACGGGTGATCTTTTAATACGTTTAATCTTGTAAAGTTGTGGTCATCATCTTCGATTTCCGGACCTTCAAAAATTTCAAATCCCATACCAGCGAATACATCGATGATCTCGTTTCTGATGGAAGTTAACGGATGAAGGTTACCTGCCGGTCTCATCTTCACAGGAAGTGTCACATCCACTTTTTCATCCTCGTAGCGAGCTGCCATTGCAGCTTTCTCTACCTCTTCCTTCTTCGCATCATATAAATCCTGCGCCCATGTCTTGATCTCATTGACCATCTGACCGTAAGCTTTTTTCTCTTCCTTCGGAACGCTCTTAATACCAGCCATCAAACCCTGAATAGAGCCTGTTTTGCTGAGGTATTTTGTCCAGAACGCTGCTAATTCTTTTGCGTCTTTTACCAGATCCAGATCTGCCTGATAAGAAGCTCTGATTTCGTTCATGTTCATCTCTTCATTTCTCCTTTTTCTTGGTTTCCTGTTGCGAAAACAGGGACGGATGAATTGGGTCTCAAACTCCATGACCTATAAAAAAAATCCCTAATACGTTCGTTAAAACGTATTAGGGACGAAATATCCGCGGTACCACCCTGATTCCCGCCGTTTGGCAGGCACCTCATATTGCGTAACGTGCAAATGACGTCGCAGCCTACTTTCTACGATTTGTTCCAATCAACAAATCTTCCGTTTCAACCGCGCAGCTCCGGTGTGAAATTGAGTAATCTGTCTGAACCCGGGATCGCTTCCAGCCGATGACGTTCCCTCTCTGTCGGAAAACAGGTACCTCGTGCACCTTCCATGCCTTTACTAATATAATCGCTATCTACTATATTACTCATGGAAAGTCAAAAAGTCAAGCAATTTATCGTTTTCCAGGGATTCGATCTTCACACGGAACCTTTACCTGACACTTGCCACAGCCATATCGAGGCGCATATTTCACTTTGGACTGATTCATCCATGCACTGCACGGCACATGTTTCTTTCCTTCATCCAGAGAAATTGCCTCCGCCGGACATCTGCGAACACACGCTCCGCACATTGTACAATATTCATAAATATCCGTGTACGGACGCACGTCAGGCTCCATTTCACAATCGATGATCAAGCTGGCAAAACGGCCGGCC
>JAFSFU010000004.1 GCA_017435025.1 Lachnospiraceae bacterium
GGTTATTTTTGAGCTCCGGGGTTTCAAAGAGTGCGGACTATACGATGGAGCGGATTTACGAAACGTTATGGAAATTGCGCAATCAATATCGTTTTCGAGGATATATCCATGCAAAGGCGGTTCCCGGTGCATCAACGGAACTGATTGAGCGTGTTGGATTTTTAGCGGATCGAATGAGCATTAATTTGGAATTGCCCACGCAGGAGAGTTTATCGAAATTGTGCCCCGGTAAGAATCGGGAAAAGATTCTTCAGCCAATGCGTCAGATTCAGAATGGAATCAGAGAAAATCGTTATGAGTTAATGGAATATAAACGTACACCTCAATTTGTGCCTGCGGGACAGAGTACGCAGATGATCGTAGGATGTACACCCGAAAATGATTTTCAGATGATGTCTGTGGCAGAAGCACTGTATGATAAGTTTCAGATGAAGCGTGTTTTTTATTCTGCATTTGTCCCGGTTGTATCCGATAACCTTCTTCCAACTGTAGATACACGACCACCTCTTTTGAGGGAGCACCGCTTGTATCAGGCCGACTGGCTTTTGCGCTTCTATGGTTTTCGCGCAGATGAACTGCTCACGAAAGACCGGCCGAACTTTAATATGCTGATCGATCCGAAATGCGATTGGGCTGTCCGACACCTGGAACAATTCCCTGTTGAGGTGATGACTGCAGACCGAATGATCCTGCTTCGTGTTCCGGGAATCGGGGTTCGTTCTGCCAACCGCATTGTTGCAGCAAGACGTACGGGAAGATTGTCGTTTGAGGATTTGAAACGTTTTGGAGTAGTCTTAAAGCGGGCGATGTACTTTTTGACTTGCAACGGCAGAATGATGAATCCGGTACGGATGGAGGAAAACTTTATCACTTCCCAACTGATCGGGGAAGCCCAAAAGAAAACATGGGAGATTGAAAATCAGAGTAGTTACAGGCAATTATCATTATTTGAAGACTTGAGACCGGATGCAATGCCGAAGCCGGATGATGGGATAAAGGCACTGTTTGGAGAATTGTAGTTGAATGTATGACGGTATTTTTATGTGAAAATGGAATGGAAGGAATCCTGTGCGGTATTTTTGCTGCGTATGAAAGCAGGTTGGATCTGACGGATTGCCGTCTGGATCTGAAACAGGAATACGAGTTGCAGTTATTTGCAGAATATCGGGAGATCCCTGTTGATTTGGAAAAGGCACAGAGAGTGGAGAAAAAGATTCGTTCATTTATGTCTGAGGAGGCTTATTTCCGACTTTATCGAGTATCTTTGCATAAAGATTCGGAACGAGCCAATTGGATCTTCAAGTTTGTGCAGCTGGGACTTTGTTATGGGAAAAGGGTGTTGAAGATGCTTCAGGAAGAGGCCGTGTATCAGATCTTTCGTATGGATCGTTACGTTGGAAATGAGGCCCATTTATTGCGGGAGTTTGCACGGTTTGAACGTCTGGCAAATGGTGTTTATTACGGAATCGTAGGACCGGAAAACCAGGTGCTGGAACTGGTTGCGGTACATTTTGCAGATCGTTTTCCGGATATGGATTGGATTTTGTATGATGAAAACCACCGTATGGCGGCGCTTCACGTCTCTTCGGGGCAAATGATCATGAAGCGCGGTGTTACGGATGAGGAACGGAAGTGGATCGAGAATCAGAGAGGGGAGGATATGTTCACAGATATGTGGAAAGTTTTCTTTCATACAATAGCAATCGAAGAGCGCAGGAATCCGAAATGCCAGCGAAATATGCTTCCTCCGCGTTACCGAAAATATATGACAGAATTTTGTGATTCGGGTGTCGGGAATCCGCATTTGTGATATAATAATATGCAAATGAGCTGTTTGCAGATAATGCAAGAAGGAGGATTCAGGATGGACAAGCGTGAGTTTTATCTTCCATCGAGTGATAAAGGATTTCAACTTCGCTGTATGGAATGGCGTCCGGAAGGAGAAGTGAAAGCGGTTCTTCAGATCGTTCATGGAATGGTGGAGCATATTGGACGATACGAGGAATTTGCTGTCTGGATGGCAGAACACGGAGTGGCCGTGATCGGTCATGATCATCTGGGACATGGCAAGACGGTGAAAAATAAAGAAGACTATGGATATTTCGGCACTTCCGGTGGTTCGGTTAATCTGATTCGCGATATCCGGAGAGTGAATGGATATGCAAAAAAGAAATATCCAAATAAAAAGATAGTGCTGTTAGGTCATAGTATGGGTTCTTTCCTGGTGAGAAAATACCTTTCTGTGTACGAAGATGGCGCGGATGGCTTTATCTTTATGGGAACAGGTGCGCCGCCGGAACCGGTCGTATTTGCCGGATATGTGTTGGCAAGTCTTATGGCGAAGATCAAAGGCGAGCATTATGTGAGTAAACTTTTGTATGAGGCCTCCCTAGGAAATTATAACCGGAAGTTTAAGCCGGTGAAGACTCCTTATGACTGGCTGACCAGGGACGAGGAATTATCAAAAGATTTTGGTAAGGATCCGTATTGTCAGTTTATATTTACTACGGGTGCTTACCGAGACTTCTTTGGCCTTATTTTAAGTGGTGCAAGAGCAGAGAAGAAGCATCGCGTCAGAGTCGATGCCCCTATTTTACTTGTATCCGGTGATAAGGATCCGGTTGGTGACAATGCAAAAGGTGTGCGCACGGTGTATGAACGTTATGATGAAGCCGGTGCTTCGGATTTGACATTGGGTTTATATGAAGGGGCACGTCACGAAATTTTGCATGAGATAAACCGAGGTGAAGTATTTGGTGATATCTTTGAGTGGATGGAAGAAAATTTCTTTTAAATATTTATGATCAGCTGAGGAATTCGAACTGTCGGAGCGATTGCTTTCGACAGTTCGGGGCGGTTGATTTTCTTTTTAAATTGCTGTATAGTAATGGTATCTGAAACATTCTAAAATTCTTTATTTCTAAAATTCTATTTTTCTTATGAAATTCCTGAATGTATTTGGATAAGAAATCACATAATGAAGGAGGTTTTTTGTTGATCGCAAAAATCGATAGTATGAGCCTTTGTGGAATTCAGGGGCAGCGTATTTCTGTTGAGGCGGGCGTAAATGATGGATTGCCTGGATTTATCATGACGGGATTTCTATCATCTGAGGTTCGTGAAGCACAGGACCGGGTGAGAACTGCCATTCGCAATCTGGAGTTAAATCTGAATCCTAAGAAGATTACCGTCAATCTGTCTCCGGCAGATATCCGAAAGGAGGGAACCGGTTTTGACATGGCCATTGCGGTTGCCGTATTGTCAGCATATGGACTGATTCCATTGAATGCAGTGTCTGAGACAATGTTTGTAGGTGAATTAGGATTGGATGGTCTTGTAAAAGGAATCCCGGGTATTTTGGCTATGACGGATTGGGCGAAGGAGTGCGGTGTTCGGAGGATTTTTATGCCTAAATGCAATCTGCAGGAGGCGAGTGTGATCAAGGGCATTGGTCTGGTGGGAGTCGGCAGTTTGCAGGAACTGTTTTATATGCTTCGTGGAAGTATACCGATGAAAGAGGTTATAAATGGTGATCTGTGCGGTGTGGAACAAAGATTTGACCATTATGAATTGGATTTTTCGGAAGTGAATGGTCAGATGGTCCTTCGCAGAGCTGCTGAAGTTGCGGTTTCCGGAGGGCACAATCTTATGATGATCGGTCCGGCCGGCTCGGGAAAGACTATGATCGCAAAACGACTCCCTACGATCATGCCGCCGATGGATCTGAATGAATGCATTGAGATATCAAAGATATACAGCATCAGTCATCTTCTGTCGGAAGAACAACCTTTAGTTACTTCGAGACCGTTTCGGGCACCTCATCATACGATTTCGGACAAGGCACTGATCGGAGGCGGAGGAAGGCCGAAACCGGGAGAAATTTCCCTTGCCACAGGTGGGATTTTATTTCTCGATGAGTTACCGGAGATGAGTCGGACTGCGATAGAGGCACTGAGACAGCCGCTGGAAGAAAAACAAGTAACGATCTCCAGACTGCATGGCAACTTGATATATCCGGCCAGATTTCAGTTGGTGGCTGCCTTAAACCCATGTTTGTGCGGGCATTATCCGGACCTGTCCCGATGCACCTGTACGGCAAGTCAGATCCGAAGATATTTATCCAGAGTGTCAAGGCCTCTGCTGGATCGAATGGATATTTGTGTGGAGGCATCTCCCATGTCATATGAGGAGGTATCCGTCCAAAATGATAATGAGGATTCAGCGACAATCCGACAGCGAGTTGTTTGTGCGAGGGAGATTCAGGAGAAAAGATTTCATGATTATGGAATCCGGTGCAATCATGAGATGACCAGTGCCATGGTGCGAAGATTTTGTTCTATTTCTTTCGAGGAAAGCAGATTTCTTGAATCGGTGTTCTGTGAAATGAAGTTCTCTGCCAGAATGTATGACAAGATTCTGAAAGTTGCAAGAACAATAGCGGATATGGCTTTTCATCGGGAAATCGAGCATGTTGACTTGTGTGAGGCGATTTCGTATGTGCGGGTGAGAGAAAAATACTGGAAGAGTTAGGGTGAGATAATGACGGAGAAAGAAGCATTATATTTGTTGAGTCATACAGTTGGGATAGGTGCAGTAGCAATCCATAAGCTGAAAGATTATTTTCATGATTTTGTATCGATATGGAATGCAGATAGCTCTGCATTGGAAAAGTCCGAAATTCTGAAAGCAAAGCAGATTTCAAATCTTATTGCATGCAAAAAGCAGGAAGGAAACATACTGGAAGAATATACGGCATTAAATAACAAAGGGATTCGATTTGTTACGTATTTTGATGAAGAATACCCGAAGCGGTTAAACGTATACCATGATAAACCGGCAGGACTTTTTTTGAAGGGAAAGCTTCCCAAGGATAATATACCGAGTGTCGCGATCATTGGTGCCAGAAATTGTACGGAATATGGAAGAAATACGGCAGAGTATCTGGCAGAGCAGCTTGCAGAACAAGGCGTGCAGATCATCAGTGGGATGGCGTTAGGGGTTGATGGTGCTGCCCATAGGGGAGCGTTGAAAGCAGACGGCAGTACGTTTGCAGTTCTGGGATCAGGAGTAAATGTCTGTTATCCGCGAGAACACTATCGTTTGTTTGAATGCATACAAAGGAGCGGTGGGGTTTTATCTGAGTTTATGCCGGGAACGATACCGGCAGCTATGAATTTCCCAATGAGAAACCGAATCATCAGCGGTTTGTCCGATGCTGTCATTATCACAGAAGCTCGAGAAAAAAGTGGTTCTTTGATCACAGCGGATCTGGCTTTAGAACAAGGAAAGGAAGTTTTTGCTGTTCCGGGCAGGTGGAATGATCCTTTGAGTGTTGGGTGCAATAAGCTTTTACAGATGGGTGCAGCTGTCTGCTTGGGCGTTCATGATATTTTTGAATATCTGGGATTGAAATATGAGAAAAAATTAATAGCTGATAAAATTTCGGAAAAGAGACTTGCAAAGAAAGAAATTATGGTGTATAGTTTTTTAGATTCACGGCCCAAATATCTGGAAGAAATTGTGAAAAATTGCCAAATATCGGTAGCGGAGGCAATGGAGATCCTGATGAATCTCGAGTTGGCCGGATTGGTCCAGACTGCCGGGAATCAATATTATTGCAGAAAGATGTGAGGTTTTATATGGCGAACAGTCTTGTGATTGTTGAGTCTCCTGCAAAGGTAAAGACAATTAAGAAGTTTTTAGGCAGCACATATGAAGTGGATGCATCCGGCGGCCACGTTCGCGATCTTCCGAAAAGTACTTTGGGTGTAGATGTTGAGAATGATTATGAACCAAAGTATATTACGATTCGCGGAAAAGGGGATGTTCTCGCCAAACTTAGAAAAGAAGTAAAAAAAGCAGATAAGATCTATCTGGCAACCGACCCGGACCGTGAAGGAGAAGCGATTTCCTGGCATTTGATGAAGGCTCTGAAGCTGGATGATGTGAAAGATAAAAAAGTATACCGTATCAGTTTTAACGAGATTACAAAGAATGCAGTTAAAGCATCTTTAAAGAATCCGAGAGAACTGGATATGAACCTGGTGGATGCACAGCAGACCAGACGTATTTTGGATCGTATGGTTGGTTACAGCATTAGTCCGATCTTATGGGAAAAGGTAAAGCGGGGCTTAAGTGCCGGTCGTGTACAGTCCGTTGCGCTCCGTATGATCTGCGACAGAGAAGAAGAAATCGCAGCATTTATTCCGGAAGAATACTGGAGTCTGGAGGCACAATTTAAGA
>JAFSFU010000060.1 GCA_017435025.1 Lachnospiraceae bacterium
GACGGAGCGTCTCCACTATGCGATCGTAAAAACAGGCGGCGAGTCTCCGAACGTAGTTCAGGCAGAAGCACGCGTAAAATATCTGATCCGTTCCACAAGTGCGAAGAAAGTAAAAGCACTGTATGAGCGTGTCTGTGACGTGGCGAGAGGTGCGGCAATGATCACAGGTACTACAGTGGATATTATCTTCGATGAAGGTCTGTATGACACACTGCCGAACTTCGCTCTTGAGGATGTGCTGAAGGAGTCTTTCTTAAAGATCGGTATTCCGGAGTACACGGCAGAAGAGCGCGCATATGCAAAACAGTTTAAGGATTCCTTCCCGCTTGAGAACGCACTGAACAATGTTCCGGGCGCGGTGATCGATATTATGGCGCTGAAAGACAATATTGAGCAGTCTGAGCTGTGCGATATGTTTGTAGACCGAATTCACTATGAGACCTGTGAGCCGGGTTCCACCGACGTAGGTGATGTCAGTTGGGTACTTCCAACTGCCCAGATCAATACCGCATGCTACAGCCATGGTGCGGGCGCACACAGCTGGCAGTGGACCGGACAGGGTAAATCCAGCATCGCATTAAAAGGTGCTCTGCTGGCCGCAGAGGTTCTCGCGGATGCGGCGGTAAGTCTGACCGAGAAGCCGGAACTGATCGAGAAAGCGAGAGCAGAATTTGACAAGAGAATGCGCAGACAGAAATACGAATGCCTGATCCCGGCAGACGTAAAACCGCATATTTACGAATAGAGAAGTAAAAAACAGGAACCATGACCGTTTGGGTGTGGTTCCTGCTTTGTTTGATATCGATATTTCTATACCAGTTCATTGATTACTCTGGCTACCAGTGTTCTTGGCAGGATCACCGGTTTCTTCACCATATCATAGACTTTTTCTTTCATTTCCACCGTATAACCGATACAGTCCATAACGATCAGATCGATTTCATCCGCTGGAATGGTCGCAGCCATATCCAGAACCGGCTGCAGACCGGTATATGGAGATACCGGAAAGACTTTTACAGTGCCGACAGAAGCCCATTTCCGTGCCATCTGAGCTGTTTGATGAGAGTCTGGTGTCATTACCGCCAGACGACATCCCGGCATAACGGCCGGTACCAGAGCGGTTAGGACATTGTTGGGGAAGATCAGCGGGACCTTTGATACAAAATCGCTGGGAAACTCGCCTGTACAAAGGAAAAGGATCAGGGAAACGCCCTGCTTCTCCAACTCATAAATACAGTTTTGAAGCCTTGGGAGAACATGAGATTCACCGAAAACGACGGAACTGCCATCGCAAAGGCGGGAAACCAGCACATTGTCTCCCGGTTCTGGCTTGAACTCAGCGATTTCTTCTTTGGTCAGCCCGTCAAGACCGCCCATCTGGATTACTTCGATGGAATTGTTCAGAATGGTTTCCATATCCGGCATCAGGTCTGTGCGCGGAGATTGGCCTACGGTAAGTGCTCCGATTTTTATCATGAAAATGTCCTCCTTATTAAGTCGATATGAACATAGATGGCCAATGTGACCAATTATTAGTATTTTAACAGATTTTCCGGATTCTTCATATGATAAATACGAAAAACTTTGTGAATGAGAGTAAGTATATGGCAAGAAAGGTCATCATAGATGCGGGGCACGGCGGTGTGGAGCCGGGAGCGGTTTACCAGGGACGAAAAGAGAAGGATGATACATTGCAGTTGGCCTTTGATCTGGGAAGCGCGCTGGAGAGACGCGGAATACAGGTGGAATATACAAGAGTTAACGATGTGTATGA
This sequence comes from Lachnospiraceae bacterium, assembly GCA_017435025.1. Next base: position 1,775 of record JAFSFU010000060.1, read on the forward strand.
TACGCCGTATGAAAAGGCGTTGATCGGAAACCAATCGGACGCAGACTATTTTGTTTCGATCCATCGAAATGCCATGCCGGTGCCGGAAACATCCTCCGGCGTGGAGAGCCTGGTTTTTTCGACAGACGGTGTGGCGGGTGAACTGGCAGCCAACATCAATAGCCAGCTGGCATCCGTGGGATGGACGGATTTGGGGGTGAAAGAACGCCCCGGTTTAGTGGTTCTTCGGAAAACGAGACTGCCGGCTGTCCTGATTGAGGCCGGCTTTATCGATAATTCCAACGATAATGCATTTTTTGATGCGAATCTGGCTGCTACTGCCGATGCCATTGCGGATGGAATACTGCGCACGTTCGAAGAACAGGAGAGAGAACAGGAGTCATCAGGAGAAATACCGGGATTTTATTCTGTTCAGACTGGAATATTCCGTCGCCGTGAATATGCGGAGGACGAATTACAGGAGCTTATGGAAGCCGGTCTCCCCGGATTTATGGTAGCCAAGAACGGTCTGTTCTACGTTCGGTCCGGAGCATTTAAAAAGCAGGAAAATGCTATCGAACGGGAACGACAACTGCGTCAGAAGGGATTCGATACATGGATCATACGAACATGATTATTTTGAAAACGCCTCAAAGAAAACTGATAAAAGACTTAAAAAGTTTTTAAAAGTGTGATATAATAAACTATCGGAATTATTTTACAGTAAATGAAATGCGGAAGAGACAGGAAGAAGGGGGCATCGGTATGAGTAAAAACATGATCGTAACCATTGGCCGCCAGTATGGAAGCGGTGGAGCAGAAGTCGGAAAGAAACTCGGTGAGAAGTTGGGGCTGGATGTTTATGATAAAGAGATCCTGCGAATGACTTCCAATGAGAGCGGAATCCGGGAGAGTTATTTCCACCTGGCAGACGAAAAGGCCGGAAACAAACTTCTTTATAAAGTAATTCGCTCGCTGATTCCGGAGGATACCTCCCCGTCCATCGGAGCGGATCTGGTGTCGAAAGAAAATCTGTTTCGCTTTCAGTCTTCTGTGATCCGCAAGCTGGCACAGGAGGAATCCTGCATATTCATTGGACGATGTGCAGAGCATATATTGTCGGAGGAAGAAAACCTGGTGCGAGTATTCATTTATGCAGATATGGATGCCCGGATCGAGAGAATCCGAGAGAAGGCATATTATGCAGACGATGAGATCGAAAAGAATATCAAGCGTATTGACAAAGAGCGGAATGAATATCACCTGTATTATACCGGAAAAGAACGAGAAGATCTGAGCAACTATGATCTGGTACTGAATTCGGCAAAGATCGGTGTGGATGGATGTGTGCAGTGTATTCTCGACTATATGAAGGTGCGTGGTCTTCTTACAGATTGATTTTGCAGTATTGCGAGAAGTACGTGAACATGATAGAATATAGGCGGCTGTGATGGATCACGGCCGCTTTTTCCGAGTGTGTATGAAGGTATTTGTTTCGGAAGAATGAAGAGGAGTTAATCAGCTTTTTTAGATTAGCTAACGATGACAGATGGAGATTAAGATGGAAAATAATAGAAGGAAGGCTGCGATCTTTGATATGGATGGTGTGATCGTAGACAGTGAAATCGTATATAATGATTATCTTTTGGAGTTTGCACAGGCAAAAAATCCGGCAGTGACAATGGATATGATCAATCCGATGGTGGGGCGAAGCAGAAAAGACAGCTGGACGATTATGGAGAATGCTGTGCAGAACGGTCAGACCTGGGAAGAGCTTTTGGCAGACTTCCGTGTGCTGGATATTTACAGCAAGGTTGACTATAAAAAAATCTTTCGCCGGGACGCTTTGACGGTTGTGAAAGAATTAAAAAAACGCGGATATAAGATTGCACTGGCTTCATCAACCGGTCCGAAACTGATCGCAAGAATTGTGGAAGAGACAGGAATGCGCCCGTGGTTTGATCTGATCGTCAGCGGCGGTCAGTTTAAGCAGAGCAAGCCGAATCCGGAAATCTACCATTATACGGCGAAGACTCTTGGAGTAAAGGAAGAGGAGTGTTTTGTGATTGAAGATTCCACAGTTGGAATCGAAGCCGGAAAGGCTGCCGGAATGACCGTAGCGGCTCTCCGTGATGATCGTTTTGGATTTGACCAGAGCAAGGCGGATTACCAGATGAATTCTTTGTTGGAGATTTTGGATTATTTACCGTAATTGGACGAGGAGTGTAGAAGGATGGAAGAAAATAGAAATCAGGCAGTACAGAGTGAAAATGTGGTGCTCTGCGGCGCAAATTCCTATGAGCAGAAGTTTTATTTTAATCAGCAGTTCAAAGGACTTCCGGAAGAGATTAAAAAAGAACTGCAGATCATGTGCGTTCTCTTTACGGAGGACATCGGCGGTGTGCTGACGATGGAATTTGCTCCGGATGGTTCATTGGAATTTAAGGTTCAGGTGGATGACCACGATTATCTGTTTGATGAGATCGGAAGTGGCTTGAAGATCCGCCAGTTCCAGAGAGAGAAGAGAGAGCTTTTTGAATCGCTGGAGCTTTATTACCGTGTGGTGTTCCTGGGAGAAAGGGTCGAGGAGCTGTTGGAAGAATAGTATGGAACTGAAAATTGGAAATGTAACGTTGAAAAATAATGTGGTGCTGGCACCGATGGCGGGTGTGACGGATCTTCCGTTCCGGGTGCTGTGTCAGGAACAGGGATGTGGTCTTGTCTGCATGGAAATGGTCAGTGCCAAAGCAATTTTATATAAAAATCGAAATACACAGGAGCTTTTGCAGGTGGATGAGAGAGAACGTCC
>JAFSFU010000061.1 GCA_017435025.1 Lachnospiraceae bacterium
CTGCAGGTTTGCCATTGAGCTGTCTGAGAACGTCAGGGCAATCGGCAGCAGGATCAGCATAATGGACCAAAACATTTTTACATAAGTGTGCGGATCCTCGTCGCCGGTCAGCTGCTTGTAAGTGTAGGCAGATGCGACCAGAGCGATGGAATCGAAGCTAGTAGCATAAAAGGCGATCATTGTAGCAACAAGAAGAACCAGCACCATCGGTGCCAGCGGAAGTGTCTGAACGATGGAGATGATCGTGGTGTAAAGGTCACCGGATGCCAGATAGTTGGCCATAACATCCAGTTTACCGCTTACCTGAAGTCCAAGACCATAATTGCCGAGGATGATGAAACTTAAGAAGGTTCCTCCCAGGCTGTAAATATATCCGCCGAGAATGGTCTGTTTTACGGTGCGGCCGCGGGAGATGGTTCCGATAAAGAACGGAGCAGCTACGCACCATACCATCCAGTATGCCCAATAGAAGATCGTCCAGTTCTGCGGGAAAGAAGTCTCACGGAGCGGGTCGGTGAAGGTGGACAGACTGAAGAAGTTTTGTGCCAGATTACCAATTGCCGCAAAGCCGGTTTCCAGGATGTATTTGGTTTCTCCGCCGACAAATAAAACATAAGCCAGAAGGGTGAAGAATAAATACATGCAGGATGCGGACAGCTTGGAGATGCCTTTCATTCCATGAACCAGCGCGTGGGTGTAAACGATACAGGTCACAATGAGGATTGCGATGGTGATCCATTTGGAATTGTCAATGCCGAGCAGATTGGAGAATACCTGAGCCATCAAAGGCGTTGCCAGTGCAAAGGTGGTTGCGGTACCTGCGAGCAGTGCAAAAAGTGCGAGCAGGTCGATGCATTTGCCCGGCAGTTTATCCACTTTATCACCTAAGAGCGGGCGGCACGCTTCGGAATATTTCTGCTTATGACATCCGCGGACATGGATCATAAATCCGAATGCAACAGCCAGAACCAGGTAAAAACTCCACGGAATCGGACCCCAGTGGAACAGCGGGTATGTACTGGACCAGATTTGCATGGAACCCATATCGGCTAAATGCGGATCGTTGGCGTATAAGATCCACTCACAGAAGGAGTAGAACAGAATATCAGCTGCCAAACCGGCAGTGAACATCATGCTTGCCCAGGAAAAATCAGAATACTTTGGCTTTTCATTCGGTCCGCCGAGGCGAATATTTCCATATTTGGAGAATGCCAGATAGATGGAAAGAAGAAATACGCCGAGACCGATGATCAAGTAGTAAAGTCCTAGCGTGTCACCCAGCAAAAATCGAATCTGAGCGACAACCCCGGAGGACTGTTCCGGCGCGCAAATGAAGCAGATACATAAAAAAGCAATCAGAGCGAATGGTACAATTACTGTACTCCAGTCAATTTTGTTTTTCAGAGAATCTTTTTGGGAAGTGTTATGGTTCATAGGACACGTCCTTTCTTGTTCAATTTTTGTAAAAATAATAAATTATTGAACATTATACCATTTACAAGAAGGAAATGCAAGTTCTTGACAAAGATTTTTTCTTTCAATAAAATAGATGCAATACATGTTGGTGTGGACATAATTTTTCAAAGATGGGAGCTGAAAACAATGCGGAATCAGATGAAGGAAATCATTGCAGATTCATTTATGGAATTGGCAAAGAAAAAAGATATCGACAAGATCACAGTGAAAAATCTGGTGGATGATTGTGGAATTTCCCGTCAGAGTTTTTATTATCATTTTCAGGATATTTTGGATGTCATCGAATGGCAGAGCAAGCGGATGGAGAAGGAAATTTCAGAACAGTGTAAAAATGCAGGCTCCCTGGAAGAGGCAGTTCGGATCATGGTACTGGCATTTGCAGACAATTTTGATCTGATTGAACGCTTTCAGGATTCCCAGAAGCGCAAGTTTATTGAGCAAATGGTCATGGATTCCTTGCAGGATCGCATGAGAAAAAATATTCGTGAAGTGGTGACTGAGCATCAGATCCGTATAAGCAGTTCTCACGCAGAAGCGATGTTCCAGTTTTGTACCTTTGGAATCACGGGTCTGATTCTTGCAAACTGTAAGAACAAAACGTTTCAGGTAGATGAGCTCGTCTGTCAGATCGTGATGATCTTAAAAAGAGTGATTCCGAGACTTGATGAAAATTAGAAAATCGTATATTTACAGAAACTCCGAAGTGTAAAACAACTTTACATTTCGGAGTTTTTGTCTATACAGATTTGAGAAATTGCGAATGTGATTCTGCGGAAAGTGCTTTTATAATGAAGAGGATCAATGACAAGCACATCAATGAGCGATACCGATGAAACCCATCGGAGAAATGGAGGAAGGCATGTCGTTAAGGTATAATCCGTTTCAATCCAAATTGCGGGAGCTGGACCAGGAATACCGCAGGATGGAGAAATGGATCCAGATCTGTCATGTAGGAACGAAGGAAGAACTGAAGTCGGTAAAGGAAACATTGCTTCAGGAATTCTGGGAAGATGAGAGACAGATGGAAGACATGGTTGGCAGCGGAAAGAGTCAGGTGGTTTCTAAACTGGCATCTGCACAACTGGAGCAGTACCGCAGCAATGCAATTGCCCTGGAGCATGCAGCAGAATATTTCAAACAGATAGGAAGAGATGAAGAAACTGACCGCGCGGAGTCTATGGCTTTGTACGCAGAGTTTGCCATGGATCATGCGGTACATGCTGTACGTTATGCACTTCTTGCTGTGTGTTATGCTGTTGAAATGCAGATGCAGATAGAAGAAGACGAAGAAGAAAAAATGACACAGGAGGATAAGAATGAATGAAGTAAAGAAGCCCAATAGGCCTTTAATCTATTATTATATGATCGCAATGATCATTGTGTTTTTGTTTAATGCACTGGCGATGCCATGGCTGGCAGAGCGACAAGTTAAGCAGGTCGATTACGGTACATTTATGACTATGACCGAAAATCAGGAAATTGGCCAGGTGGAGATTCAGTATAATCAGATTATTTTTACAGATAAAGAAAATAAACAGATTTACAAGACCGGTTTGATGAACGATCCGGGACTGGTGGAGCGCCTTCATGAATCTGGAGCCGTGTTTGCAAGCGAGATCATCGAGGAAACTTCCCCGCTTCTTAGTTTCTTCCTCAGCTGGATTCTGCCGATGGTCATTTTCATTGCCCTTGGACAGTATATGTCGAAGAAAATGATGGATAAAGCCGGCGGAGGATCCGGTTCCATGCGATTTAACATGGGAAAATCCAATGCGAAGGTATATGTGAAGTCATCTGACGGAATCAACTTCTCCGATGTGGAGGGTGTGGATGAGGCTGAAGAGAGTCTGCAGGAAATTGTTGATTATCTTCATAATCCTGCAAAGTACAGCGAGATTGGCGCGAAAATGCCGAAAGGCGTTTTGCTGGTGGGACCGCCGGGTACCGGTAAAACCATGCTTGCAAAGGCCGTAGCCGGAGAAGCCAATGTACCATTTTTCTCTATTTCCGGTTCTGAGTTTGTGGAAATGTTCGTAGGCATGGGTGCGTCCAAAGTGCGTGATCTGTTCAAACAGGCCAAGGAAAAAGCACCGTGCATTGTATTCATTGACGAGATTGATGCCATTGGACAGAAGAGAAATACCGGCGGCATGGGCGGAAACGACGAGAGAGAGCAGACGTTAAATCAGTTGCTGACAGAGATGGACGGTTTTGAAGGTAATAACGGCGTGATCATTCTGGCGGCCACCAACCGTCCGGAATCTCTGGATCCTGCCTTGACCAGACCGGGACGTTTTGACCGGCGTGTGCCTGTTGAGCTGCCGGACCTGAAAGGCCGAGAAGCGATTCTGCGTGCCCATGCAAAGAAGATTAAGATCGCAGATGATGTGAATTTCCTGGAAGTAGCCCGCATGGCATCCGGCGCATCCGGTGCGGAGTTAGCAAATATTGTCAATGAGGCGGCTCTCCGTGCGGTCCGCGACAACCGTAAATACGCAAATCAGGCGGATTTGGAAGAGAGTATTGAGGTAGTCATAGCCGGTTATCAGAAAAAGAATGCATTTCTGACCAGTCATGAAAAGATGATTGTGGCATATCATGAAATTGGTCATGCACTGGTGGCTGCCAAACAGACCAACTCGGCTCCGGTTCAGAAGATTACGATCGTTCCTCGCACTTCTGGAGCTCTCGGTTATACCATGCAGGTGGAACAGGGAAATAAGTATCTGTTATCAAAAGAAGAGATTGAGAATAAGATCGCCACGTACACCGGCGGACGCGCGGCAGAAGAGATTGTATTTGGCAGTGTGACAACCGGTGCGTCTAACGATATTGAGCAGGCGACAAAGCTGGCGCGTGCTATGATCACCCGGTATGGTATGAGTAAAGATTTTGATATGGTTGCCATGGAGACGGTAACCAATCAGTATCTGGGTGGTGATGCGACTCTGGCATGCTCCACGGAGACACAGACGAAGATCGATCAGGAAGTGGTCGAAGTTGTGAAAAAACAACATGAAAAAGCAATCCGGATTCTTGCAGAAAATCGGACAAAACTGGATGAACTCTCAAGATTCCTCTATGAGAAGGAGACGATCACCGGCGACGAGTTCATGGAAATCTTAAATCAGTAACCCGTATGCATACATACCCAACCGAAGGGCCATTTCACGGAATTTTCGTGGTATGGCCCTTTTCATTGACTGAAAAAATAGGGAATGTTATACTGTTGTAAGAAGACAAATGTTGTCTGAATACGGACATGACTTGCGAGGGAGGACTCTATTATGTATGCAAAAATAAATGGAACCAGAATCTTTTTTGATATAGCGGGAAAACAGTTTGTGCCGGATGGTCCGGTGATGCGGGAGAAACCGGTATGTCTGGTGCTGCATGGAGGACCTGGTTCGGATCACAGCCATTTCCTGCCGGCAATTCTGCCTCTTGCGGAGACCATGCAGCTGGTATTTGTGGATCACAGAAACAGTGGACGAAGCGATCGCGGACCGATTGAGAACAGCAGTATGAAACAGAATGCCGATGATGCGGAGGCCCTTCGTCAGTACTTGGGATTGGATAAGATTTATGTTCTCGGACAGTCTTACGGCGGCATGGTGGCACAGCAGTATGGTCTGGATTATCAGGAGCATCTGCATGGTTTGATTCTTGTGACAACGGCGCCAAGTTACCGAATCAATGAGACGGCAACTGAGATCGTTATGCAGCGTGGAACAGAAGAGCAGAAGGAGCTCTGGAGAAAGAAATGGGCCGGAGAGATTACCGATTACGATGACTATATGCGGAAAATGGATAGTTTGTATCATTACAAATATGAGGAAGAGGATCGCATTGCATCTATGGAAGGGAAAAAACGCGGAATCTCCAATACTGAGGTAAACAATTATCAGAGAAGCGGGGAACTGGCGACCTTTGATTTGGTTCCGGTACTGCCACAAGTGAAATGTCCGGTATTGATCATCGGAGGCGAGGCTGACTTTGTGACCGCAGCTGTACACTCTGAAGAAATGCATCGCGCAATGCCGCAGTCGGAGCTGCATATTGTGGAGCGGGCATCCCATTCTGTGTTCAGCGATCGTCCGGATTATGTATTTCCGGTGATCGAGGATTTTGTGAACAGAACCTACAAGAAGTAAAGAAAGGAACTTGATTTATGGAAATTTTAAAATCAGTTGAAAATTTGTATGAAAAGATGGTGGAGCGCAGAAGACATATTCATGAGAATCCGGAGTTAAGTACGATGGAAGATCAGACATGTGAATATATCGTGGAACAGTTAAGGGAAGCCGGATTTGATGAGATCGTGAATATTCCAAACGGCGGTGTGATCGCATGGGTGCGCGGCAGTAAGAAAGGCAAGACGGTTATGCTTCGTGCCGATATCGATGCACTTCCGCTGCAGGAATCTCCATGCAACCTTTCGAAAGAGAGAACCTGTATTTCCAAAAATCCGGGCGTGATGCATGCCTGCGGTAATGATGCCCACACCGCAATGCTTCTGACAGCCGGTCAGGTTCTCCTCAACAACAGAGAAGAATTGAACGGCGATGTTCTTCTTGTGTTCGAGCGCGGTGAGGAAGGTGGAGGAAACATCCGTTATATTGTGGAATATTTCCTTGAAAACAAGATCACATATGATGTCTGCTACGGTATGCATGTAAAACAGGATCTGGATACCGGCAGATACGAGGTCAGTGCGGGCCCGGCTAATGCAGGTTCCTATCCGATCCATTACCGCATCACAGGTCGCGGCGGCCATTCCTCCCGTCCGGATATGGCAGTGAATCCGATCGACTGCATGTTAGCGATGATCAGCGAAATGCAGCAGATCCGTATGAAGCATATTTCTCCGTTTGATCAGATGACACTGGCAATCTGTAAGATTGAATCCGGTACCAAGAGCAACATCATTCCGGAGACTGCTGAGTTTGCAGGAACCATGCGCTATTACAGTGATGAGTTTGTGAAGAAACCGTTTGAGGAGCAGTGTGCAAAAATCATCAAAGGTCTGGAAGAAACTTACGGATGCAAGATTGAAGATATCAGTACCGGCGGTGCACTTCCGCTTAACAACGATCAATATGCAGCGGATATTGCTGTGAAATCTGCGACTAATCTGCTTGGCACAGAAAATGTAGGACCTCAGACTCCGATCATGGGCTCTGAGAGTTTCCCGTTGTTCTTTAAGATTGCTCCTGGCTGCTACGGAAACCTGGGTATCCGCAACGAAGAAGTTGGCTCTGGAGCGGAGATCCATAATCCGCTGTTCGATCTGGACGAGAGAGCGATGGTAACAGGTTCGGGTGTTTATGTTGCTTTCGCCGTGGATTATCTGAACAGCTAATGGAGGTCTGTCTATGCATTACAGCGGCACTACATACCGTCCGCCGATGGAAGCGGACACGACACTTCTCCAGGTAACAAAAGGATGTTCCTACAATAAATGTGCGTTCTGTACCATGTACCGGAAAGTCCCGTTTAGTATGGCCCCGGAGGAGGAGATCATAGAAGATCTGCAGGAGGTTGCGCGTACGAAACCGGATGTTGACCGCATTTTCTTATTGAATGGCGATCCTTTTGTCCTTGCAGCCGATAAACTTCTGCATATCGCAGATTTGATTCGTCAGTATCTGCCGAAGGTGGAGACGTTGACTTGTTATTGTTCCATCGGAGATCTGAAGGGGAAAACTTTTGAAGAACTGGCGGCACTGAGAAAAGCCGGTTATAACCAGCTTTATATCGGTCTTGAGACCGGATATGAACCGGCAATGAAGTTTATCACCAAGGGCTACACTCTGGCAGAGGCTGAGCATGAACTGGATCGTATCCTGAGAGCCGGCTTTGATTATCGCGCTCTGCTGATGCTTGGCATTGCCGGAAAAGGCAATTCCGAGGCCAATGCGGCTGCAACAGCAAAACTTTTAAACAAATATAAACCGGATATGGTATCCGTGACCTCCACTTCCGTCACACCTGGAACACCGTTAGAGGAGCTTCGTGACAGCGGAGAATATGTGCAGTTGACAGAACGGGAGCTGGTGGAAGAGGAATTGATGCTTCTTCGGGCATTGGAGATGAGGGATGACTGTTTCTTCCATGGAAGTCATCCGTTCAACATCGTACCGATTCGTGAATACTTTGCTAAGAAGGATGATATTATCCTGGATATTGAGATGGAGCTGATGGAGTACGAACCGCAGTTTTTGGATTCAATCTGGGATAGGGGAAGGATATAAAGTTAGATAAGAGAATTATGGAAAAATGGTTGCTGTGTTTCTAATGCAGCAATCATTTTTTGTTTAGAAAACGCAAAGATTATCGATAGTTCCGCTCATCTCTATTTAAATATTCAATATCATGTTTTTCTCAATTCACTCTCTTGTATGTATTTATTTTTTCAATTGGACTTGTTTGATTTCAACTTATATAATACGCTTCGGGTCGTTCCGGAAGGCCCATGTTATCCACCTGATTCGAGGCAAATGTTGGCGGTGGAGTGTAACAGAAAACAGAAAACAAAGTTATTTCACTAGGAGAATGTATTATGAAGAAGAAGTTATTAAGTCTTCTCCTCTGCACAGCAATGGTAGCCAGCGCATTAACTGGCTGTGGCAGCAAGGCAGAAGAAACAACTGCGGCTGCTCAGACAGAAGCTGCAAAAGAAGAAGCAAAGGCTGAAACAGAAGCTGCAAAAGAGACTGAGGCTGCAAAGGAAGAAAGTGCAGAGCCGACAAATCTGGTTATCCCAAGTGCAAGCTGTGTAGCAAACCTCAACCCGCTTTTAGAGGGTATGAAAGAGGGCGTTATCATGCTGAATCCGATGTATGATCCGCTTTTCGTAAAAGACGTAAATGAAACTAGATACTATCTGGCTGATTCTTATGAGGTATCTGCTGATGGTACAGAATTGACAATGAAACTGAAAGATAATCTGAAATGGCACGATGGTGAAGCAATCACTGCGGATGATATCATCTTCACTATGGATGTATGCTCCGATACAAACAATGGTGCTTCCGGTACAAACATCGTGATCATCAATGATCAGACTGTTACATATGAAAAAGTTGACGAACTGACAGTAAAAGTAACTCTTCCGGTGGCATCTGCTTCCTACGCAGAACTGTTTGGTTCCATGACTCCGATTCCGGAGCACGTATTTGACGGTAATCCGAGCATCGTTGGCTCTGAGGCTAACCTTCTTGGCATCGGTTCCGGCCCATACAAACTGGCTGAATTTGTTCAGGATCAGCACCTTGTAGTAGAAAAGTTCGAAGACTATTATCTCGGTGCTCCGAACATTGATAAAGTTACTTTCCGCATCATTTCCGACACAGCGGCTCAGGAAGTCGCTCTGATGAATGGTGAAGTAAACCTGATCGAACTTGCAAATTCCCAGGCAGTTGCAAAATATTCTTCCGATGCAAATTACAGTGTAATCCAGTATCCGGAAGGCCGTGTAAACTACATGGCAGTAAACAAATTCTGCTCTACATTTGAAGATGAAAGAGTAGTTGAAGCTGTATTCGCAGCTCTTAACAAAGAAGAGATCATCGCTGGTGCTTACGGTGAAGGTATGGCAGTTCCGGCTAATGGTATCCTTTCCAATGCAAACACATTCTATGACAGCTCCATCGAAGGTTATGCTCAGGATATTGAGAAGGCAAAACAGTTAGTTGAAGAAGCTGGTCTTGCAGGCAAGACAATGACTCTGTACTTCAACTCCGAGCGTGTTTACATGAAGGAAACAGCTCAGATCATCCAGCAGCAGTTAAAGAATGTTGGTATTACTCTTGATGTTATTCCGCTTGAGTCCGCAGGCTTCTTCGAGAAGGTATTCGGCACAGACGGTGATTACGAATTCTACCTCAATGGTTACGGCGCAAATGGTGACCCGGACAACGTTGTAGCTGGTATGTACAATGGTACATGGGGCGTAAACCTTGATGTAAGCGATGAGCTCCTTGCACGTTGGGATGACGCACGTACTGTATATACAGATGCTGAGCGTTCCGCTATCTACAAAGAAATCCAGGAAATGACCAAAGAAGAAATGGTTGTTTATCCGATCGCATACCCGAACTATGTATTCGTAACAACTTCCAATATTAAGGGTACAGATACAATCGCAAAATATCCGATCTTTGAGGATTACACAACTCTTACAATGGAATAGGTTTTTTACCCTTAAACAAAATGCCGCCTTCTCCCCCAAGAGGGCGGCGTTTTCGACTAATGGTTAGAAAGGATAAAACCATGAAAAAATTTATTTTAAAACGATTCCTCCAGATGGCTCTTGTCTGGATTCTCGTTTCCATGTTTTCCTTTTCCATCATCTACTTTGCTCCGGGTGATCCGTTGTACATGTATATGACTCCGGGTGCTACCGGTCATAAGATGACGGAAGAAGAATTGTTTAACATGCGTGAATCCCTCGGATTGAACGGCAATGTGGTCGAGCAGTACGTTAGCTGGGCTGAAAAGATGACACAGGGAAACTGGGGTATTTCTATCCAGACAAAGGAACCGGTTCTTGATCAGATTCTGGAAAAACTGCCGTGTACAGTTGGATTGATGGGTTCTGCACTTCTCCTTTCTCTGATCGTGGCAATTCCGCTTGGACTGATTGCCGGAACACATAAGAATAAGCCAATCGATAATCTGATCAGCGCCCTGACGTATCTAGGTATATCTATGCCTGCGTTCTGGCTTGGCATCATGCTGATCATTATTTTCTCCATGCAGTTAAAACTGCTGCCGAGCTCCGGAATGCGTACTATTGGTGTTAACACCACGTGGGATCTGATTAAGCACGGTATTATGCCAGCTATTGTGTTGAGTCTTAATAACATGGCTGTATTTGTTCGCTATATCCGTTCCAATACCATCACACAGATGGAGGAAGAATATGTACTTACAGCAGTTTCCAAAGGCATTTCCAAACGTGGTATCATGTTCGGTCAGGTGCTGAAAAACTGTATGCTGCCGGTTATTACCGTCGTAGGTTCCCGATTTGGCACCTTGGTTACCGGTTCTTTTATTGTGGAATCCGTGTTTAACTGGCCGGGTCTTGGAACACTGGCTATGTCTGCCATTAACAACCGTGACTACCCGGTAGTTATGGGTATCACTATGTTCTCCTGTACGATCCTGCTCCTCGGCAACTTCCTCGCTGACGTGGCTTATGGATTTGCAGATCCGAGAATTAAACTTGGAAAGGAGTAAAAAATGGCTAAATTATTAACTCCATTAAGTAAAGCCGCCATTGCCGCAGAAGATTTTGCGAAAGTTGAGCGGGAACATCAGGTGGTGGAAGCCAGCTACGAGCGCGGCCTTCTCCATCATATTGGAAAAGCATTAAAGGAAAACAAGCTGGCCATGCTTTGCCTGTTTTTACTTTGTTTGATCATTTTTTCCTCCGTTTTTGCGTTCCTTTCTCCGTATGACCCGGATTACATGGACGTCATGAACAAAATGGCTGGACCGAGTGCGGAGCATTGGTTTGGAACAGATGAACTTGGCCGTGACTCTTTCACCCGAGCACTGTATGGCGGTCGTGTCTCTCTTTTAGTTGGTTTTTCTGCCATGTTTGTATCGGTTGTTGTCGGTACTCTTCTGGGATCTGTCAGTGGCTACATTGGCGGAAAAGTAGATGTGGTATTAATGCGTATTGTTGATATTTTCCAGTCTGTACCGAGTTTGCTCCTGATCATTGTGTTCTTCTCGTTTGTACCGAATAACATGATCACATTGGTTATCATGCTGGCTCTGTTTTCATGGCCGGGAGTTGCCCGTATTGTAAGAGCCCAGACTCTGACACTGAAAGAGCGTGATTTTGTTATTGCAGCAAAGACTCTCGGAGTCAGCCATTCACAAATTATTCTGCGTCATATCATTCCCAATATGACCACTCAGATCATTGTTGCTGCTTCTTTAAGTGTTGCCGGTGCAATTCTGGATGAATCCGCACTCAGCTTCCTTGGATATGGTGTGGCACTTCCGAAAGCATCCTGGGGCAGTATGCTGCAGAATGCACAGCAGTACATTCTGTATGATCCGCTGCTGGCCCTGATTCCGGGTGTGTTTATTCTGTTAACTGTGCTCTGCCTGAATATCCTTGGCGATACTCTTCAGCATGCACTTGATCCGCGTCTGCATAAATAGGAGGTATGAAAATGAGTCATCTTTTAGAAGTTAATAATCTCAAGGTTTCCTACCACAGCTATGCCGGCGAGGTTCAGTCTGTTCGCGGTGTTTCATTCACTGTAGATAGTGGTGAGTCTGTCTCCATTGTGGGTGAATCCGGATGCGGAAAGTCCGTAACAGCCAAAACCATTATGGGACTGATCCAGACACCTCCGGGTGAGATCAAAGAGGGCAGTGAAATCCTTTTCGAAGGAAAAAACCTTCTGACTATGAATGAAAAAGAATGGGAAAACTACCGCGGAAGCGATTGTTCCATTGTTTTCCAGGATGCACTTGCAGCTTTGAATCCGACACTTACGATTGGTCGCCAGATCGCAGAAAAGATTATGATCCATACCGATATGTCAAAAGAGGAGGCATATGCGGAAGCGGAGCGTCTTCTCGGTCTCGTTGGTATTCCAAATCCGAAAAAACGTTTGAAACAGTATCCGCATGAATTCTCCGGCGGTATGCGTCAGAGGGCCATGATTGCCATTGCTCTTGCATGTCAGCCGAAGCTTTTAATTGCCGATGAGCCGACTACTGCACTGGATGTTACTATCCAGGCCGATATCATTGATCTGTTGAAGAATCTCCAGAAGGAATTTGAGATGGCAGTCATTCTGATCACACATGATCTTGGTATCGTTGCGGATATCGCAAAGAAGATTGTTGTTATGTACGCAGGAAAAGTTGTGGAGACTGGAAGCAATTACGATATTTTCTATCATGCGAAACATCCGTATACACAGGCGCTCCTTCGTGCCGTGCCGCGATTGGACGTGGAGGATGATCAGCAGCTGGAATCCATTGAAGGTACTCCGCCGAACATGATCGCACCGCCGGAGGGATGTGCATTCAGTACACGCTGCAAAAACTGCATGAAGATCTGTCAGAAAATGGAGCCGCCGTCCTTTGAGTTTGAGGATGGACATACTGCCCAGTGCTGGCTGTATTATGAAAATACATAGGAGGATACATGGATGAGTCAAGCCGTACATATTTTAGAAGTCCGGAATCTGAAGAAATACTTTAAGGCCGGAAAAGGTACTCTTAAAGCTGTAGATGATGTTTCCTTCTTTATCCGCAGAGGGGAAACGCTGGGTGTTCTTGGTGAGTCCGGATGTGGAAAGACTACTTGCGGCCGTACCTGTATCGGTATTTATGACCGTACAGATGGCGAAGTGCTTTATAAGGGAAAAGACGTTCATTCGTTAAAAGGACAGGAGCGCAAGGATTTTACAAAAGAGGTGCAGATTATTTTCCAAGATCCATACTCTTCACTGGATCCGAAAATGAAAGTCGGAGATATTATCGCAGAAGGCCTTCGCGCCCATAAGCTTTGTGCTACAAAAGCGGAGGAACAGAAGCGGGTTCATGAACTGCTGGAAACCGTAGGTCTCAATGCTGAACATGCAACTCGTTATGTTCACGAATTCTCCGGTGGTCAGCGTCAGCGTATCGGTATCGCCCGTGCCCTTGCAGTAGAACCGGAATTCATTGTCTGTGATGAGCCGATTTCTGCTCTGGATGTTTCCATTCAGGCACAGATTGTAAATCTGCTGATTCGCCTTCAGAAAGAAAAGGGACTGACATATATGTTTATTGCCCATGATCTTTCCATGGTAAAGCATATTTCCGACCGTGTGGCAGTTATGTATCTTGGTACGATTGCGGAGATTACAGATTCGGGATCACTTTATTCCAATCCGTTGCATCCGTATACCAAGGCTCTTCTTTCTGCGATTCCGATTCCGGATCCGAAGGTAGAAGAGACGAAGGAACGTATCAAATTGGAAGGCGAGCTTCCGAGTCCGATCGATCCACCGCCGGGATGCCGTTTCCAGAATCGTTGCCAGTATGCGTGTGAGCGCTGCCGCACAGAACGTCCGGAACTCCGCGAGGTAGAGCTTGGACACTATGTGGCGTGTCATTTAGTAGAATAGACATAAAAAGACCGGAGCCAAGTTGTTGGTTCCGGTCTTTTGGTTACATAGCTATCATATAAAATCCGGTCAGAAGCACCAGTCCAACCACATTGGTCAGTGTGAAGAACATCATGTAGAATCCGGATTTTGCTCCTTCTGACTTCATGTAGAGCTTTAAGGAGATGAGACTGGCCATGGAGGCGATCGGGGTTCCGAGGCCGCCGATGTTGGTTCCGGCCAGGAGCGCCTGCCAGTTGTCGGTGAAACCGGAGAGCAGAACAGCTGCCGGCACGTTGCTGATCACCTGGCTTGCTAAAATAGATGTCATAAGGGCGTTCTTTTCCATAACAGCGGAAAGAGCCTCATTGATCGCCGGGATTGCACCGATGTTGCCTGCAAATACGAAAAAGCAGACAAAGGTGATCAGAAGCATATAGTCCACTTCTTTTAGCAGATCCTTTGAAAAGATGAACAGAAGAACTGCCACAATGACAGTTACCACTGCATAATGTACAAAATGGAACACGGACAGCAGAGTCAGCACGAACAGTGTGGCAAAGAGGATACAGAGCTTTGGATAAGCCAGTTCCACCTTCTCTGTAAAGTTCACGGAAACCTGTTCACGTTTTCTTGTCAGACCGCAGATCAGAAGGCAGATACCGCTGACTGCGGCGATCGGCACGACAGTTCCAAAGAAATCACCGGCAGAGAGGCCGTAGTTTGCGTAGAGGAACAGGTTCTGCGGGTTGCCGAACGGAGTCGCCATACTGCCCAGATTGGCCGCGATGGTCTGGAATACGATAATGACCGGAGCCGCTTCCATATGACCGCACATGGAGAGAACCAGCAGCGTGAACGGCACGAAAGTGATCAGTGCCACGTCGTTGGTGATCAGCATGGAGCTGAAAAACGGCAGCAGAATCAGTACCACAGACAAACCGCGTGTGTTTTTCTGTTTGGAAAGCAAGGTTTGCGCCAGGAGACGGAACACATTGCATTTTCCGAAACCGGCCACCAGAGCCATCAGACAGAACAGCAGACATAAGGTGCGGACATCAATGTACTCCAGATAAGCAGCGGACGGCGGCACGAAGAACATGGAGATGACAGCGCATGCAGCTGCGATGCAGAGAACGAACTCTGCTTTGGAGAAAGAAATGATTTTTTGTTTCATGATAGTATACTTTAACCTTTCGTAAATAAAAAGTTGTTTTTCGCCGCTGATATGCGACAGATTGGATAATGCGGTGTTGTAAATTATAGGATAAATGAAATTGACAACCCCGCTAGAGAAAGATTTTATCATGGTTTGTTAAAAAAAGAAATATCAAGGAAGAATTTTGTCGGGATTTCTGACTACCTTGTTTCGTGGATACCAGATTTGATACCAGATTTGATTCGGCAAGCAGTCGAGTTTAATTTGTTCTGTATTTTGCCCGTAAGAAATACAGGGGAAAAGCAGTTATTATCCAGAAACTGTGTTTTCACCCGTAAATATTGGGAGTGAGGGGCAGTCGTTTTCGCGAATATATTAAAAATTGTCCGTAATATAGCTAATATTGTGTACTTTTCATTGTAAATCTTACGGGCTAATAGAAAACATGGCTTTTTTCGACTGCTATTACCTCCTAAATTCTACGGGCATTTTTGACAAGTCATATAGAACGACTGCTATCATATCGTGAAAAGAGAATTCTCACGTTGTTCTTTCGCTCTTGAGTGTGATAATGCCTGGTTCTATCAACCATACACCCTATGCCGTTCGGAATCGAACCTTTAGAATCTTCACCCCACCATCAAAAACATGTGAGAAAATTAAGCCGGATTTGGGAAATTTGTATTGTAAGAAATCGAGCCTTCGATTATAATATGAGTATACGGATGATTCTGCGCATATGGGGGCAGGATCAGAAAAGTGGCAGATAACGAAAAGCTATCTGTTGACAAATTATATAATGAAATGGAGGAGATATGATATGAAAACATATCGTGAAATGTCCAAGGAAGAGCTCAATTCTTTAAAAGAGCAGTTAACAGCTGTATACAAAGAGTATCAGGGTAAGAACCTCAGCCTCAATATGGCTCGTGGTAAGCCAAGCTCTGATCAGCTTGACCTTTCCCTTCCGATGTTAGAAATCTTAAACAGCAAAAGCGATTTCAACACAGCTGACGGCGATACAAGAAACTATGGTGTTCTTACAGGTCTTGCAGAAGCTAAGAAGTTCATGGGCGAAATGATGTCCGCTCCGGCTGAGAACGTTGTTATGTACGGTTCTGCATCCCTTACATTAATGTTTGATACAGTTTCCCGTTCCTACACACACGGCGTAATGGGAAGCACACCGTGGTGCAAACTGGATAAAGTGAAATTCCTTTGCCCGGTTCCGGGTTATGACAGACACTTCTCTATCTGTGACTTCTACGGTATCGAGATGATCAACATCCCGATGACACCAACAGGTCCGGATATGGATATGGTTGAGCAGTACGTTAACAACGACGAGGCAGTGAAGGGTATCTGGTGTGTACCGCTGTACTCCAACCCGTCCGGTGAGTGCTACTCCGACGAGACAGTTAAACGTTTCGCTAACTTAAAGCCGGCAGCAAAAGATTTCCGTATCTTCTGGGATAACGCTTACTGCGTACACCACTTATATCCGGAAAAACCGTGCCAGGTTCTTGAAATCCTTGAAGAGTGTGCTAAGGCTGGCAACCCGGATATGGTTTACAAATTCGGTTCCACAGCTAAGGTTACATTCCCGGGTGCTGGTATCTCCGCTATCGCTACATCCAAGGCTAACATCGAGGATATGAAGAAGCAGATGAACGCTCAGCTCATCTCCCACGACAAGCTCAACCAGCTTCGTCACGTTCGTTTCCTGAAAGATGGTGCAGGTCTTGCAGCTCATATGGCTAAACACGCTGAACTTCTTCGTCCGAGATTCGAGGCAGTAGACGAGATCCTCAACAGAGAACTCGCTGGTCTTGAGATCGGTAAGTGGACAAAACCGATGGGTGGTTACTTCGTATCCTTCGATTCTCTCGATGGCTGCGCAAAGAAGATCGTTGCTATGTGTAAGGAAGCTGGCGTAGTTATGACAGGCGCTGGTGCTACATTCCCGTACGGCAAGGACCCGAAAGACAGCAACATCCGTATTGCTCCGTCCTTCCCGACATTAGAGGAATTAAAACTCGCTGCTGAAATCTTCTGCGTATGCGTTAAATTAGTAAGCATCGACAAGCTGTTAGAGGCTTAATTTGTATAAAAATACATAAATTATTCAGGGACTGTGTGCCATTTTCGGCATGCAGTCCCTTTACTTTTTTGACAGCCTGTACTAAAATGTAGAAAGCTGTGAATATGCAGCTGTATACGAAACAGTGAATATGGAGAGATTCTGAAAATGAAAAAGAATGCAATGCGTGAGGGGATTGCTTATCTGATCTTCGGTGTTCTTACTACCGTGATCGATTACGTGATCTCCAATGCTTTATTTTATATTGGCGGTATGCCATCTGTCCCGGCTCAGACGATTGCGTGGGTGGCGGCCGTTCTGTTTGCATTTGTGACAAACAAGTGGTGGGTGTTCAACAGTCATACACTGGTGCCTGCTGAGGTATGGAAGGAATTTGTTTCCTTTGTAATCTGCCGTATTGCCACATTTTTATTCAACCTGGCTGCATTGTTTGTTATGGTGGATCTTCTGAAAATGGAGTTTTTTATCTGCAAGCTGCTGATCTCCGTGGTTGTGGTGATCCTCAATTATGTATTTAGTAAAATTCTGATCTTTGCAAAGAAGAAAGAGAGTAAATAAATGGAAGCAACAAGATCAAGAAGACGCCGCAGGCATGGCGGCAAACCGATCCTGTTTCAAAATGAGGGGCTTTGGATTGCCTTCCTGGCTCCGATTTTGATCATGATCATCATTTTTATTCAGCGTGGAATTTTTCCGTTCGGTGATCAGACCTATCTGCGAACAGATCTGTATCACCAGTATGCTCCGTTCTTTTCGGAATTCCGGCACAAATTGCAGAATGGTGGCAGCCTGCTTTACAGCTGGGACATTGGTCTCGGCGTAAATTTTGCAGCGCTTTACGCATATTATCTGGCCAGCCCGTTAAACTGGCTGTTGATCTTATGTCCAAAGGGCTTGGTCATTGAATTCATTACGGTTATGATCGTCTTAAAAACCGGACTCTGCGGATTGACCTTCGCCTGGTATTTAAAGAAAAAATGCCGCTCCAACTCCATCGGCATTGGTTTCTTTGGCATTTTTTATGCATTATCCGGTTATATGGCTGCATACAGCTGGAATATTATGTGGTTAGACTGCATTCTGCTCTTCCCGATCATTGTCTGGGGATTGGAGATGCTGGTGAAGAAGGGAAATGGATTTCTCTACTGTGTGACATTGGGACTTTCCATTCTTTCCAACTACTATATTTCCATTATGACCTGCGTGTTCATGGTCATGTACTTCTTCTGCCTGCTGATCCTGGAGAAGAAAAACACTGTAAAGAGTGTGGTATCTGCCGGGATTCGATTTGGAATTTTTTCCCTGCTGGCGGGAGCGATGGCAGCGTTTGTTCTGCTGCCGGAAGTGGCTGTGTTGAAGACCACCGCATCCGGTGATATCAATTTTCCAAAGACGCTGACCTCCTATTTTTCGATCTTTGATATGATCGCACGTCACATCGCTTGCGTGGAGACGGAGATTGGTCTGGATCATTGGCCGAATCTTTACTGCGGAACAGCGGTGCTTATGTTTTTCCTTTTGTACCTTGCGTGCAGGAAGATTCCGGTGAAGGAAAAAGCCGTCTATTGTGGATTGCTTCTGATCTTTTTCGCAAGTTTTTCTGTGAACGTGCTGAACTTTATGTGGCATGGTTTTCACTATCCGAACAGCTTGCCGGCAAGACAGTCCTTTATCTACATCTTTTTGATGTTGTTCGTGTGTTTCCGGGCGTTCCTGTATCTGAGACGAACCCCGAGGAATCATATCGCGTGCGCATTCTGGGGCAGCATATGTTTTGTCCTGCTGGCAGAAAAGATGGTGGAGCAGGAACATTTCCACTTTTCGATCTTCTATGTGGCAATTCTTTTTCTTGCCATGTACGCGGGTGTGATCTGCATGTACCGCAGCGGCAAACGTGAGAAAGCCGCACTTTTGGCATTGGCTTTGGTCTGTGTGGAGGCGGCAGTCAATACGACAGTGACCAGCGTGCCGATCACCAGCCGGGAGGCTTACGTGCGCGATAATGAGGAAGTTCGCCTTTTGATGGAATATCTGGAACCGGCAGAAGACTTCTACCGAGTGGAGAAAAAGAGCAGAAAGACAAAGAATGACGGTGCGTGGATGAATTTCCCATCGGTTTCCCTGTTCTCTTCAACCGCCAATGCAGATCTGACTCAGTTCTTTAAGCGTGTGGGATGTGAGGCCTCTACCAATGCTTACAGTATTACAGGCAGTACGCCGCTGGTAGACAGCCTGCTTTCTGTAAAATATGCATTGTACTCTGAAGAGGTGCCCAATACGACGATTCAGGAATATATGCGGGAGAGCGGAGGTACGTATCTTCATGAGAATTTGTATACTCTGCCGCTCGGCGTTGTAGTACCGAGGGATTTGAACAATAACTGGCAGTATACCGTGAGCAATCCGGCAGAGGTCCAAAACGATCTCTGTCAGGTGCTTGGTGTGGAAAACGTCCTGGTGTGGACGGAGAGTGCGGTGAACGGTGCGGTATGTACCTTTACACCGGATATGCCGGGCGAATACTACGCGTATGTGACCAATAAGAAGGTAAAAGAGGTAACCGCAGCTCTTCCGTCCGGCGAAAAGAGTTTCAAAAATGTAGATCGGGGCTATCTGTTGGAACTGGGAACACTGCTTGACGGAAACGAAGTGAAGCTGACCTGTGAGACCGAGAATGTTCAGATGAGTGTGGAGATTTATCGCTTCTCCGAGTCGGGACTGATGGCTTTCCATGATGTTATGACCCAGTCACCGTTCCATCTGACCAGCTGGACAGACAGCAAACTGGAGGGAACGGTTCATGCAGAAGAAGCCGGTGCCCTGTTCCTGTCGATCCCATACGATGAAGGATGGACGGTGATGGTTGACGGCGAAGATGTGGAAACATACAAGATTTTTGAGGCATTTACAGCTGTAAATGTTGAGGCAGGCGATCATGAAGTGCGCCTGACCTATTTCCCAGGCGGACTGAAAGCCGGATTGATCATTTCTGCAGCTGCAGCAATGATTTTAGCAGTTCTATACTTGACAAAACGAAAACTTGTGGAAAAGGTCAAGATTACTGTCGAGAATAATGATTTATTACACGAAGATACCATAAAGGAGGAATTATAGCATGAAGCTTTGGGGCGGACGTTTTACAAAACAGACCAACCAGTTAGTACACAATTTTAATGAATCCATTTCTTTTGACCAGAAATTCTACAGACAGGATATCGCAGGCAGCATTGCCCATGTGACGATGTTGGCAAAGCAGGGCATTCTGTCTGAGGAAGATCGTGACGCGATCATTGCAGGCTTAAAGAGCATCCGTGAAGATCTGGATAACGGTACTCTGGAAATTACAACGGAGCATGAGGATATCCATTCCTTCGTGGAAGCCGTGCTCACTGAGCGTGTGGGAGAAGCTGGTAAGAGACTGCACACAGGACGCAGCCGTAACGACCAGGTAGCTCTGGATATGAAGCTTTACACAAGAGACGAGATTGATGAGATGGATGAGCTGTTAAAGGGTCTTTTAGAGGCACTTTTAAAGCTGATGGAAGAAAATCTCCACACCTATATGCCGGGATTTACACACCTTCAGAAAGCACAGCCGATCACACTGGCACACCATGTAGGTGCATATTATGAGATGTTCCGCAGAGACAGAAGCCGTCTGGCTGATATCAGAAAGCGCATGAACTACTGTCCGCTGGGATCCGGTGCTCTTGCAGGAACCACTTACCCGCTGGATCGTGCGTATTCCGCAGAACTGCTGGGCTTTGATGGCCCGACCCTTAACAGTATGGACTCCGTAGCCGACAGAGATTACCTGATCGAGCTGTTATCTGCACTTTCCACAATTTCCATGCATTTGAGCCGTTTCTGTGAGGAGATCATCATCTGGAACACCAACGAATATCGTTTTGTGGAAATGGATGACTCCTACAGCACAGGCAGCAGTATCATGCCGCAGAAAAAGAATCCGGATATCGCAGAGCTGATCCGCGGCAAAGCCGGCCGTGTTTACGGTGCCCTTGTGTCCATGCTGACCATTACAAAGGGTATTCCGCTGGCATACAATAAAGATCTTCAGGAAGATAAGGAGCTGACTTTCGATGCGATTGACACCGTGAAGGGCTGCCTGCTTCTGTTTACCGGCATGGTTTCCTCCATGTCCTTCCGCAAGGATGTGATGGAAGAGAGTGCAAAGAAGGGATTCACCAACGCGACGGATGCAGCAGATTACCTGGTAAATCACGGTGTTCCGTTCCGTGATGCCCACGGAATCATCGGACAGCTGGTGCTGATGTGCATCGATAAGAACATCTCCCTGGATGAACTGAGCCTGGAAGATTATAAGACTGTCAGTCCGGTATTTGAGGAGGATATCTACGAAGCAATCTCCATGAAGACATGTGTAGAGAAGCGAATGACCATCGGAGCTCCGGGTGCGGAAGCCATGAAACAGGTCATAGAAATCTACAAAAAAGAGTTGTTTTAGTGGTGTGAAGTGATAAAATTTTACAATCATATAATTTTAAAGTGTTGACAAAACGAAAAAAAGTGCTATGATAGTCCTTAAATCAAATCAAGGAATTGATTTAAGGAGGAAAAATTATGAAAAAAGTATTAAGTTTCGTTCTTGCAGCAGCTATGGCTGCAACTGCATTAACGGGTTGTGGTAATTCTGGAGCAACCGAAGAGACAAAAGCCGCAGAGGCAAAGACAGAAGCGAAAGCAGAAGAATCTTCTGACGAGTTAGTGTTTAAGATCGGAGGTATCGGACCGATCACTGGCGGTGCAGCAATTTACGGTCTCGGTGTTCAGAACGCAACAAAGCTTGCAGCTGAAGAGATCAACGCAGCTGGCGGTATCAACGGATACAAGGTAGAAGTAAAATTCGCAGATGATGAGCATGATCCGGAGAAATCCGTAAACGCTTACAATGAGTTAAAAGACTGGGGTATGCAGGCATTACTCGGAACCGTTACATCTGCTCCGTGTATCGCAGTTGCTGATAAGGCATTAGAGGACAATATGTTCTTATTAACTCCGTCCGGTTCTTCCGAAGACTGTATCGTGAACGACAACGCATTCCGCGTATGCTTCTCCGATCCGGAGCAGGGTTCCAAATCCGCTGAGTATATCGGTACAAATGGTCTTGCATCCAAGGTTGCTGTTATTTATGACAGCTCCGATCCATATTCCGCAGGTATCTACGAGACATTCGCAAAAGAAGCAGAGAGCCAGCCGTTTGAGATCGTAGCAGCAGAAGCGTTCACTGCAGACAGTAAGACTGACTTTACTGTTCAGATCCAGAAAGCAAAAGACGGCGGCGCAGAGCTGATCTTCTTACCGATCTACTACGAGCAGGTTTCCCTGATCCTCGACCAGGCAAACAAGATCGGTTACGCACCGAAATTCTTCGGTTGTGACGGTGTAGACGGTATCTTATCTCTGGAAGGTTTTGATACATCTCTCGCAGAAGGCGTTATGTTATTAACACCGTTCGTAACAGATGAAAATGATGCGTCTAAAGAATTTACTGCTAACTACGAGGCAGAGTTCGGCGGAACTCCGAATCAGTTCGCAGCAGATGCTTACGATGGATTATATGCGATCAAAGCAGCAATCGAGCAGGCTAACTTAACTCCGGATATGAGTGTTTCTGATCTTTGCGAAGGCTTAAAGGGTGCTATGGTAGAGATCACTCTCGATGGTTTAACAGGTGAGATCACTTGGGATGCATCCGGTGCACCGGTAAAAGAACCGAAAGCAATGGTTATCAAGGATGGCGCTTACACAGCAATGTAAAGCAATACAGATTTAATGGGGGATTGTTTTTACAATCCCCTTTCTTTTCTTTTTATATAGAAGAAAGACGCAATGGAATCAAAAACATGTAAAAGGGGAATCATATGAGTTTTTTGAGTTATTTGATCAATGGAATCAGTTTGGGTAGCGTGTACGCGATCATTGCCCTCGGATATACCATGGTCTACGGTATCGCAAAAATGTTAAATTTCGCCCATGGTGATGTTATCATGGTCGGCGGATTTATCATTTATACATGTATGTCGTCCCTGGGACTGTCTCCGATCCTCAGCATCGCAGTTGCGATGATCGGATGTACGGTGCTTGGTGTGACAATTGAACGAATCGCCTACAGACCGCTTCGAAATGCAGGCTCTCCGCTTGCGGTTCTGATCACCGCGATCGGTGTCAGCTACCTGCTTCAGAACCTGGCGCTTCTGATCTTCTGTGCGGATACAAAGTCTTTCCAGTCCGTAGTCGGAATGGAACCAATCGCAGTAGCCGGCGGCCAGATGATGATCTCCGGTGAAACAATCGTGACAATTCTTGTCAGCGTGGTTATCATGATCGCCCTGACAACGTTCGTAAAATATACAAAAGCCGGCCGTGCGATGGTGGCAGTGTCTGAAGACCGCGGTGCGGCACAGCTTATGGGTGTCAACGTAAACGGTACGATCGCTCTCACATTCGCCATCGGTTCCGGTCTTGCGGCAGTGGCAGGTGCCCTCCTTTGTTCCGCATATCCGGCGCTCAGCCCGTATGTAGGTTCCATGCCTGGTATCAAAGCTTTCGTGGCTGCGGTATTTGGTGGTATCGGTTCCATTCCGGGAGCTATGATCGGCGGCATTCTTCTCGGCGTGATCGAGAACCTTTCAAAGGCCTATATCTCATCCCAGTTATCTGACGCAATCGTATTCAGCGTTCTGATCGTTGTGCTTCTGGTAAGACCTACCGGCATTCTGGGAAAAAATATTCAGGAGAAAGTGTAGGTACGGAAAATGAAGATGAAAATGAACATGAAAAAAGACACGAAAAGTGCTTTTCTTACATATGGAATTGTTATCGCGGCCTACGCGATCATGCAGGCGCTTGTGATGACTGGCAATATCAGCAGTCTCTTAAAAGGCCTTCTGGTTCCGCTCTGTATTTATTCCATTATGGCGGTATCCTTAAACCTGACGGTTGGTATTCTCGGTGAACTGAGCCTCGGACATGCGGGCTTTATGTGTATTGGTGCATTCACCGGCGCGTTTTTCTCCAAGTGCATGAACGGCGCAATGCCGGATGGACTCCGTTTCTTTCTGGCTATCGTTCTCGGTGCTGCAATGGCCGGTATCGCCGGCTTCCTGATCGGTGTCCCGGTTCTGCGATTGAAAGGCGACTATCTTGCGATCGTAACACTGGCGTTCGGTGAGATCATCAAGAACCTGGTGAATGCGTTCTATGTAGGACGTGACAGCAGAGGTTTCCACTTCTCTATGAAAGATACCCTTTCCCTCGGTTTAGAGGATGGCGGTGAAGTGATCATCAAAGGTGCTCAGGGTATCACGAAAACTCCGCAGGATGCGAGTTTTACAATTGGTGTGATCCTTCTTCTGATCGCGCTGGTGATTGTATTGAACTTTATCAACTCCCGATCCGGCCGTGCGGTTATGTCCATCCGTGACAATCGTATTGCGGCAGAATCCGTTGGTATCAACGTTACAAAGTACAAACTGATGGCATTTATGATCTCTGCAGCATTGGCTGGTACAGCAGGCGTGCTCTATGCACACAACCTGACAACGTTAACTGCGCTTCCGAAAAACTTTGGTTATAACCAGTCCATCATGATCCTGATCTATGTGGTACTGGGCGGTATCGGCAATATCCGCGGTTCTGTGATCGGTGCAGTGGTTCTGACACTTCTTCCGGAGATGATCCGTTCTCTCGGAAACTATCGTATGCTGGTGTATGCGGTGATCCTGATCGTGATGATGCTGTTCAGCTGGAGTCCGAAGGC
>JAFSFU010000062.1 GCA_017435025.1 Lachnospiraceae bacterium
CAATGGTATTTTTCAGATTTTCATCTTCTTTTAATTCGGATGCGATCTTCTTTGTACCATGAATGATCGTGGTATGATCGCGTCCGCCCAGTGCTTTACCGATGCTCTGAAGAGATTCTGTTGTCATTTCGCCACAGAGATACATGACGATCTGTCTTGGGAATACCAATTCTTTGCTTCGTTTCTGTCCAATAACATCTAAGGAATTGATACCAAAATGTTCGGATACCACATTGATGATCAGCTGCGGGGTTACTTCTTTCACTGCATTCGGAGAAATCAGATCTTTTAAAGCTTCTTCTGCCAGTTCGATGTTGATCTCTCGGTTGTTCAATTTACTTAACGCAACGATTTTGGTAAGTGCGCCTTCCAGTTCACGGATATTGGATTTTACATTGGAAGCGATATATTTGATCACCTCGTTGTCAATGTTATATCCTTCCAGCTCTTCCTTTTTCCGTAAAATAGCCATTCGGGTTTCATAATCCGGCTGCTGAATATCAACGGTCAGGCCCCATTCGAATCTGGAACGGAGACGTTCTTCCAGAGTTTCAATTTCTCTCGGAGGACGGTCGGAAGAAATAATGATCTGTTTTTTTGCTTCATAAAGAGCATTGAATGTATGGAAGAATTCTTCCTGTGTACTTTCTTTACCGATGATAAACTGAATATCATCGATTAAGAGGATATCATTATTTCTATATTTTTCACGGAATTCCGTTGTGGAAATATTATTTTTGTTACGGATCGCATCGATCAGTTCATTTGTGAATTTCTCAGATGTAACATAGAGAATTTTTGCATCCGGGTTATTTTTTAAAACAAAATGTGCAACAGAATGCATCAAATGTGTCTTTCCGAGACCTACGCCTCCGTAAATAAAGAGAGGATTGTAAATTTCACCCGGGGATTCGGCAACTGCAAGGGATGCAGCATGAGCCAGGTTATTATTTTTACCAACGACAAAGGTATCAAAAGTGTAACGGGGATTCAGATTGGCATTCTGGATCGCCATCTGACCGACGGTGTTGGTATTATTTTTGATCAGTTTTTTCTCTGCAGGTTCTTCTTTTACCTGATCTTTGAATATAAAATTCAGTTTGCAGGCAAATCCGGTGACTTCTTCGATGGTATATGTTAATAAAAACTCATATCTTTTTCTTACAAAGTTCGAGAACAGGTCATCCGGCACGAGAATTGTGAGGATATCTTTATCCACAG
This sequence comes from Lachnospiraceae bacterium, assembly GCA_017435025.1. The sequence goes on from JAFSFU010000062.1 coordinate 1,222, forward strand.
AATATGGCTTCAAAGGTAAGAGCCAGGTCTTGTATGAAACATCGGTAATATCGTGATCTTCCTTTAATTTGAGGAGAATTTCGTCCCATTTTCCTAAAATTTTATCCAGCATATTTTACTCCTAAACATGTGTATAACCATGTGCATAAATGTGGATAAATTCCCGTTCCGTCCACAAACGCACATAAACCCAATCTAATATCATTTTACCTTAAAATCATCGGATTTTCAACGAAAATATTGAATTCCACAGGTTTTCCCGCAGTTATCCATAGACTTATCCACAACTTATCCACATTTTGGGGATAAAATTATGTAAATCACAAGATAAAGGAAAAGATATGCGATCATCCCTCATTTTGAGTTTTGATCGCACATCTTGTGGAAAAGTTTAGTTATGATCTAATTTTTTTATGGTCTCATATAAAATCTGAGCACCTTTTGCAACATAGGAATAATCGGTCCATTCATCTTTGCAGTGTGTGAGACCAAGGTGACTTGGAAGAAATAACATGGCTGTTGGCCAGTACATACCAAATACCATAGCATCATGTCCCGGTCTGGATTCCATATGCATAAATTTTAAATCCGATTCTTTTAATGAATCTTCCAGAGCTTGTAAAACAGCTTCGGAATTTTGGATGGGTGGTGTTTCTGTGTAAAGTTCCAAATCTATTTTAACACCATATTCTTTTTCAATCAATGAGATTTCCAGTTCCATTTGTTTAGAAATCTGATCGAAAACATCCATATGACCGGTTCTAAAATCCAAAGTAAAGCGTGCTTCGCTGGGAATCACATTGATTTCATTTGGTATTAAGGAAATACGTCCTACAGTCAGAGATGCTTTTCCTTCTATATTATAAGTAATATAATCAGCCATATGAGAGAGGAATTTGGATGATGCATGCATCGGATCATGACGTTCATCCATCGGAGTGGAAGAGTGATCGCTGATTCCATGAACAGTAACATTGTACCATCGGCATCCCCAGATGCGATCTACGATTCCCATATCCAATCCTGCTTTTTCCAGTCTGGAATTTTGTTCAATATGAACTTCTAAAAATGCTTTTATATTTTCATTGCGTCGACATACGGTAGAAAGATCCGGAGTGATACCATAATCGGAAATTGCCTGGCGGAGAGTGATACCATCCTGATCCAGCTGATTGAGATCTTCATCATGGTTGATTCCCATGATGAACTTGCTTCCGCCAAGATTTTTGAAACGGGATCCTTCTTCCATGATCGTTGCAACGACTTCATAATCACCTTCCAATTGGTCATTGTTTTCTTTCATCAGGCGGGCCGCTTCCAGTGCACAGATAATACCTGCCTGTCCATCAAAATAACCGCCGCATCCGACGGTATCCAGATGAGATCCGCTGATGATTTTTGGTGCATTTAAATTTTTTCCATGAAGGACACCAAAGATATTTCCAACAGAATCTTCATAAGTTTCCAGTCCTGCATCCTGCATGATCTGAATCAGGTAATCTGCAGCCTGACGATAAGATGGCGTATAGGAATAACGGGTGGTTCCGCCGGCGCAGGGAGCTGTCATATCCCGGATTGTTTCAAGATTTTCGCGTATTCTATTAATATTTGCATGTTTCATCATCATGGAAAACTCCTTTCAAAATCTATATCTTGTAGATTCTATTTTATAGAAACGCTATATGTTTTTCAACGTATTTAAAAGGAAATTTTTCCTTATTTTTTTGAAAATTAACACTTGACGAAGAACAATTCCTTCTATATAATTGAAACGATGTTTCAACATATTTAGTTTATCATAGTACACAAATGGTACTTAATTTATAGTAAGAGGAGGTGCCGCGTTTATGAAGATGACATTTCAGCCGAAGAATACTCAGAGAAAAAGAGTTCATGGTTTCAGAGCAAGAATGGCTACAGCAGGTGGTAGAAAAGTATTAGCTGCTAGAAGAGCAAAAGGTAGAGCTAGATTATCCGCTTAATGAATCCAAGAGAGTATCCGGAAGTTTGCTTTTTGAGGAAAACTTTTGGATGCTCTTTTTTTATTTTTAGGAGTTTGAATGAAAAGATTCCATTCATTAAAAAAGAACAGTGAATTTCAGGCGGTTTACCGCATGGGAAAATCGTATGCAAACAAGTATCTTGTGATGTATGTGCTTGATACGGAAAAGCACGGAAACAGAATTGGTATTTCAGCCAGCAAAAAATTTGGCAACAGTGTGGAACGACATCGTTTTGCCAGACTGGTGAGAGAATGTTTCCGTTTAAACGAAAATATGTTGGTAGATGGAAAAGACATCGTAGTTGTCGCGAGAGTTGCGGCAAAGGATAAAAATTTCGACAAAATTGAAAGTGCATTTTTGCATTTGTGCGGACTGCATAACATATTAAAAGAATCGAAGTGAGTGGTTTTATGAAAAAGGTATTGATCGGATTGGTGAAATTTTATCAACGATTTATTTCACCATGTACGGGCCCTCACTGTATTTATACACCGACGTGTTCCCAGTACGCCCTGGAGGCACTTCAAAAGTACGGTGCTATAAAAGGTACTTATCTTGCTTGTAAGCGGATACTCCGTTGCCATCCGTTTGCAAAAGGCGGTTATGATCCAGTTCCGTAAACCAGGAGGTTACAACTATGTTTTTAACACAAAGCGGTGGCATTCTCGGCCCAATCGCAGCCGTCCTTGGTATTATCATGGACGTTCTCTTTAAGATCACAGGTCAGTTTGGTATTTTCAACGTAGGTCTGTGTATTATTTTGTTCACAATCGTTATGAAGATGTTAATGCTTCCATTAACGATCAAACAGCAGAAAACAACAAAACTCATGAGCGTTATGAACCCGGAAATTCAGGCCATTCAGGCAAAATATAAGGGTAAAACAGACAATGAGTCTATGCAGCGCCAGAATGTAGAAATTCAGGCGGTATATGAAAAATACGGTACAAGCATGACAGGCGGATGTCTGCCGATGTTAATCCAGTTACCGATTCTTTTCGCTCTTTACCGTGTAATTTACAATATTCCGGCTTACGTATCTTCTGTAAGAGTATATTTTGATAATGTAGTAAATGGCATTATGAGCCAGGCAGGCTACATTGAAAAATTACAGGGTATTACCGACGTTGCAAAAGCAACAGGCGGTGTAGCACTGGAAAAATATGATTTTGCAAGTGCAGATAAATTAGTAGACATGCTTTATAAGTTCTCCACAGCACAGTGGGCAGAACTTGAGAATGTTTTCCCGGCAATTTCCACAGTGATCGCTGAAAATGCGGAGATTATTGAAGGTATGAACTCCTTCCTTGGTTTAAACATGGCAAATGCTCCGGGATGGACTCCGTCCATCGCATGGATCATTCCGATCCTTGCTGCATTCTCCCAGTGGATCAGTGTTAAGATCATGCAGGGTAAGCAGCCGGCAGTAGATCCGGATAACCCAACTGCACAGTCCATGAAGATGATGAATACAACCATGCCGCTCATGTCCGCATTTATCTGTGTGACTATGCCGATCGGTCTTGGCATTTACTGGATCGCAACCAGCGTGGTTCAGATCATCCAGCAGTTATTTGTTAACGCTTATATGGATAAAGTTGATATTGATGAAATGATCCAGAAGAATCTGGAAAAAGTTAATAAAAAACGTGCAAAACAGGGACTTGCTCCGGCTAAGATTTCTCAGAATGCATCCACTTCCTTAAAGCAGATTCAGGCAGAACAGGCAAAAGAGGAAGCAAAGCAGGCGGCAAGAAGAGAAAAAACTGCAAAGCAGATTGAAGAGTCCAAGAAGTTATACGAAAATGATCCGAAACCGGGCAGTCTGGCATCCAAGGCCGCTATGGTACAGAAGTACAATGACGCCCATGAGAAACGCAAATAGGGGGCAGCTATGATGGATATGATTACTGTAACTGCGAAAACTGTGAATGATGCGATCACACAGGCATCTTTACAGCTTGGTGTAAGCAGCGACAGACTTCAGTATGAAGTAATTGAAAAAGGAAGTGCAGGTATTCTTGGCGGACTGATCGGTGCAAAACCGGCAGTGATCCGCGCAAAAAAAATTGAAACAATCGATGATAAGGCAACGGATTTCTTAAAAGATGTATTCGGCGCTATGGGCCTTAGCGTTGATGTTGATGTAAAAATGAATGAGGAAGAAAAAGAGATGGAGATTAATCTTTCCGGTGATGAGATGGGTATTCTCATCGGTAAGAGAGGTCAGACTCTTGATTCCCTTCAGTATCTGGTAAGTCTTGTGGTAAATAAAGAGTCTGAGGATTACTTAAGAGTAAAACTTGACACAGAGAATTACCGTGAGAGAAGAAAAGAAACTCTCGAAACACTGGCTAAGAACATCGCTTACAAGGTAAAGAGAACAAGACGTTCTGTATCTTTAGAGCCGATGAATCCGTACGAGAGAAGAATCATCCATTCTGCACTTCAGAATGACAAATATGTATTCACAAGAAGTGAAGGTGAAGAGCCGTTCCGTCATGTTGTGATCGCTCTTAAGAGAGAGGAACGCAGCGAGCGCAGAAGACCGAGAAACAACAGAAGAGAATTCGATAGAAATCACGAATAAGTTGGATACAATCAGGGGTTGCCGTAGGCAGCCCCTTTGTGTTATTCTATAAAAGACTATGACCTTCAGAGGAGGAAGTATTATGGTTCATACAGATACGATCGCAGCAATTGCAACTGCTATGGGAAATTCCGGAATTGGAATTGTTCGAATCAGCGGTGAAGAGGCAATTGCCATTGCAGATAAATTCTTTCATTCAAAGGGCGGAAATAAAAAACTTTCGGAACAGAAAACACATACGATCCATTATGGTTATGTTTATGATGGAGATGAAGTGCTGGATGAAGTGCTTGTGATGTTAATGAAAGGTCCGAGAAGCTTTACTGCAGAGGATACGGTGGAAATCGATTGTCATGGTGGTATGCTGGTGACCAGAAAGATTCTGGAAACAGTGTTAAAAGCCGGAGCCAGACTGGCTGATCCGGGTGAATTTACAAAACGTGCCTTTTTAAATGGAAGAATTGACCTTTCTCAGGCGGAGGCCGTTATTGATGTGATCAATTCAAAGAACGAATACGCATTGAAATCATCTGTAGGTCAGCTGAGAGGCAGTGTTTCGAAGAAAATTAAAGCTCTTCGAGAGCAGATTCTTTATGAAATTGCGTTTATTGAATCAGCACTGGATGATCCGGAGCATATTTCTCTGGATGGTTATTCGGAAAAACTGATGTCTGTAACAGAAGAAATTGAAAAAGAATTGCATGCTTTGATCCGTTCTTCTTCCAATGGACGTGTTGTATCGGAAGGTGTAAAAACAGTTATTCTTGGAAAACCGAATGCCGGAAAATCCTCTCTGATGAATGTTTTGGTTGGTGAAGACCGCGCGATTGTTACGGATATTGCCGGTACGACCAGAGATATTTTGGAAGAACATATTTATCTGCAGGGAATCAGTTTAAATGTTGTGGATACTGCAGGTATTCGAACTACAGAAGATATCGTTGAAAAAATCGGCGTATCCAGAGCGATGGATGCAGCGGAAGATGCGGATCTGATCATTTATGTGGTAGATGGTTCCAGAAATCTGGATGAAAACGATTATCAGATTATGGAATTTATCAAAGATAGAAAAGCCGTAGTGCTTTTAAATAAAAGCGATCTGGATTTGGTTGTTTCTCTGGATGAGATTCGTGAAAAATCCGGACATGAAATTATTTCTATCTCTGCAAAGAAAGAGATGGGGATTGATAAGCTGGAGGAGGAAATCAAAGCACTGTTCTATGAAGGTGAGATTGATTTCAACGACCAGATTCTTGTCACAAATGTGCGACACGCACAGGCTTTAAAAGAAGCTTATGACAGTATAAAAATGGTAAAGCAGAGCATTGAAGACGAAATGCCGGAAGATTTTTATTCCATTGACTTGATGAATGCCTATGAAAAACTGGGTTCCATTATTGGTGAAGCGGTGGAAGATGATCTGGTAAATGAGATTTTCAGTAAGTTCTGTATGGGTAAATAAAGTAGTTATTGTGGAAAAGAGGATAAAAATATATGCCTTTTGTGGAAGAAACCTATGACATTGTGGTCGTAGGAGCCGGTCATGCTGGCTGTGAAGCAGCTTTGGCAGCAGCAAGACTGGGATTTGAAACCATCATGTTTACCGTAAGCATCGACAGTATTGCGCTTATGGCCTGTAATCCAAATATTGGAGGAAGTTCCAAAGGACATTTGGTGCGTGAACTGGATGCATTGGGCGGAGAGATGGGTAAAGTGATCGATAAAGCTTTTATCCAGTCGAAAATGCTCAATGAATCCAAGGGACCGGCTGTACATTCCTTGCGTGCACAGGCTGATAAGCAGGATTATACTGCTGAAATGCGTCGCGTACTGGAAAATACGGATCATCTGACCATCCGTCAGGCGGAAGTTACCGATATTTTGACAGAAGATGTGATTGATAGTGATGGTAATGTAACGAAAAAACGTGTGGTTGGTGTAAAAACTTATTCCGGAGCGACTTATCGGGCGAAGGCAGTGGTACTTGCTACTGGCGTATTCTTAAGAGCAAGATGTATTTATGGTGAAGTAAGCAATCCGACAGGACCGAACGGACTGCAGGCATCCAATCATTTGACGGATGCATTGACTGCTCTTGGTATTGAAATGTTTCGCTTTAAGACCGGAACACCGGCACGTGCAGATAGAAGAAGTATTGATTTTTCCAAGATGGAAGAACAGTTTGGTGATAAAAGAGTGGTGCCATTCTCCTTCTCTACTGATCCGGAGTCGGTGCAGAAAGAGCAGGTTTCTTGTTGGCTCACTTATACGAATGAGAAGACACACGAGATTATTCGTGCAAATCTTCATCGTTCTCCGCTGTTTTCCGGTTCTATTGAGGGAACGGGACCGAGATACTGCCCGTCTATCGAAGATAAGGTGGTAAAATTCCCGGATAAAGAGAGACATCAGGTGTTTGTGGAACCAGAGGGACTTTATACCAATGAAATGTATCTGGGCGGTATGTCCAGTTCTCTTCCGGAAGATGTCCAGTATGCTATGTATCGCACCGTGCCTGGTCTTGAAAATGTAAAAATTGTTCGACCGGCTTATGCAATTGAATACGACTGCATCAATCCGAGACAATTAAATGCAACATTAGAATTTAAAAATATTGAAGGTTTGTTTTCCGGCGGTCAATTTAATGGCAGTTCCGGTTATGAGGAAGCGGCAGTTCAGGGATTTATGGCCGGTGTGAATGCAGTGAGAAAACTGCAGGAAAAAGAGCCGGTGGTGTTGGATCGTTCTCAGGCGTATATTGGTGTTCTGATCGATGATCTTGTAACAAAAGAGAATCATGAACCGTATCGAATGATGACTTCCAGAGCAGAATATCGTCTGCTTCTTCGCCAGGATAATGCGGATCTTCGTCTCAGAAAGATAGGATATGAGATTGGTCTGATCACAGAAGAGCAGTACCAGTATTTATTATGGAAAGAAAAAGCCATCGACACAGAAATTGCCCGATTGGAAAAAAAGACCATCGGCGGTAACGAAAAAGTTCAGGAGTTTTTAGCACGACACAACAGTACTTTGTTAAAGTCTGGAGCAACCATTGCAGAACTTGTAAAGAGACCGGAGCTCAGTTACATGATGTTGGCCGAACTGGATGAAGATCGACCGGAATTACCGGAAGATGTTCAAATACAGGTTGACATAAATTTAAAATATGAAGGATATATCAAACGTCAGATGCAGCAGGTAGCTCAGTTTAAGAAACTGGAAACAAGAAAATTACCGCATGATTTTGATTATTCAACTGTAAAGAGTCTGCGTTTAGAAGCAGTACAGAAATTAAATCTTTATCAGCCTCTGAATATTGGACAGGCTTCCAGAATTTCCGGTGTATCTCCGGCAGATATTTCTGTATTGATGGTATATCTGGAGCAGGCGAACCGCAGATAGTTTTGTTTCGACGAAGTTATCTTATAAAAAGATAAATTAGGGGATATTTATGACAGAAATGTTTGAGAAGCTGATGGATGAGGGATGTGCAGAACTTTCTCTTACTCTGACAGAAACACAAAAAGAACAGTTCTACCAGTATTATGAAATGCTGATTGAGTGGAACAAGGTTATGAATTTGACCGCAATTACCGAACTTTCAGAAGTGGTTACAAAACATTTTGTTGACAGTTTACTGTTAGTAAAAGTTCTGAAAGATATTGATCAGAAACCATATCATGTTGTCGATGTGGGTACCGGAGCCGGTTTTCCGGGTATTCCGTTGAAAATTGCGTTTCCAAATTTGCAGATCACATTGCTTGATTCACTCAATAAACGAGTGGGATTTTTGAACGAAGTAATCAAGGCATTAGGTCTTACGGATATTACAGCAGTTCACGGAAGAGCGGAAGATTTTGGTCGTGATGCTAAACACAGAGAACAGTATGATCTCTGTGTTTCCAGAGCGGTGGCCAATATGTCTATACTTTCTGAATACTGCCTGCCTTTGGTAAAGAAAGATGGTCTTTTCATTCCATATAAATCCGGAAAAGTGGAAGAAGAAGCAAAACAGGCAGAATCTGCTGTAAAGAAACTGGGTGGAGAAATGAATCCGGTCATTACCCACATTCTTCCGGGAACTGATGTGGAAAGAACCTTCATTCCGGTTAAAAAAGTGGGGATAACTGCAAAGAAATACCCGAGAAAAGCGGGATTACCGAGTAAGGAACCGTTGAAGTAAATTGATATTTTGTTGAGTAAATATAAAGCCATCTATAGAAAATCCCATATTCTGTAAATACGGCTGACTACCTTCGCTTCCATGCGAGTTTATCCGCCTGTACGACGATTGCGATAAATGCGTTTGCAATCTTTGTACAGGCGAAAATCTTTGGAAGCTCCGTCGTCTGGCCTATCATTTTCAGAATATGGGATTTTCTAATAGATAATTTTAATCTTACTCAATCAAAATATCACAATAAAAACGAATCTGTCGCGTGTATGTTCCATGCATATTTCATTCAGATG
>JAFSFU010000063.1 GCA_017435025.1 Lachnospiraceae bacterium
CGGTTACGTTTGCCATTTCTAGTTTCCTCCTTTCTTATAAAAGCTTACTTACCAGCTTTTACTGTTTCTTTCAGTGTTACTAAGCACTTCTTCGGGCCCGGAACTGCGCCCTTGATCAGGATCAGATTGTTCTCTGCATCGATTCTTACTACTTCAAGGTTCTGAGTAGTAACTTTCTTGGAACCCATGTGACCCGGCATTCCTTTACCTTTGAATACGCGGCCCGGAGTTGTTGCAGAACCGTTGGAACCCTGATGACGATGGAACTTGGAACCATGAGCCATCGGTCCTCTGTGCTGACCATATCTCTTAATAGCACCCTGGAAACCTTTACCTTTGGAGATTGCTGTTGCATCTACTTTGTCGCCTTCAGCGAAGATGTCAGCTTTGATTTCATCTTTTACGTTGTACTCTTCAGCATTTTCAAATCTGAATTCTCTTACGTATCTCTTGTAGGATACGCCAGCCTTATCAAAATGGCCTTTAACCGGCTTGTTAACGAGTTTTTCTCTCTTGTCAACAAAACCTACCTGTACGGCTTTGTAGCCGTCGTTCTCTTCTGTCTTAACCTGTGTAACTACACACGGGCCAGCCTGAAGAACTGTTACCGGAACAAGTACGCCTTCTGCATTGAAGATCTGTGTCATTCCGACTTTTGTAGCTAAGATCGCTTTCTTCATTGTTTTTACCTCCTGTTACTAATCTACAGCGGAACGTAATCAGCGTTGCTGTACGTTCATCCTAGAGCAGCCCAACATAGGTGGAACACTATGACATCGCATACCGCGACGATGTTGATTCCCATTCAGGAAAGTGTTGCTTTTATATCAGAACCATTCAGGATTTTTACCTTAAATTAATTTGTTTTGAAAAACTTATTTGTTTTTCATCTTGATGTCGATATAAACACCAGCCGGCATTTCGAGTCTGGACAGTGCATCAACTGTCTTCTGGCTCGGGCTTGTGATATCGATGAGTCTCTTATGAGTTCTCTGCTCGAACTGCTCTCTGGAATCTTTGTACTTGTGAACAGCTCTTAAGATTGTTACAACCTCTTTCTTAGTCGGAAGCGGTACCGGTCCGCTCACCTGAGATCCTGTTTTCTTTACTGTCTCGATGATCTTTGCAGCACTCTGATCAACTAATTTGTGGTCGTATGCTTTTAATGTGATTCTCATAACCTGACTTGCCATAAAAAAAGTCGCCTCCTTTTCGCACTTTTAACGAAGTACGACAAGTGGGTGACTGTACACGGTCTCGCGTGTATCCTACAGACTCACGTCTCAAGATGTTCACGCGTTGTTATTGCCCCTTACCCTGAGCAACTGTTAACTTGGTACAGTGACTTGTCGCCATTTTTCAAAATTGACATTCGCTCCACGGAAAACCTACCAAATTTCTTGGTAGCAACCTCACGCTTCACAGCTATCATGCCACAGCTCTGATAGAATATCATAAGTGCGGAGAAAATGCAAGCATTTTTTCCGCACTTTTTTGCAGTTTTTTTAATTTGTGGATATCTTCCTATTATATAGAAGAAACCCATTTATTTATTCACTTTTTGCACTAAAACCTCAACTGCCCTCTGAAGCTGATTGTCATCCTCTTTCGGAATCTCCACCAAACTCTTCAGTTCTTCCTCCAATTCCACTTCCACATCCGGCTTGATTCCGATTTCATGGATACATTCTCCCGACGGGAAATAGTAATAAGCAGTTGTCAGTTTCAAAGCGCTGCCGTCCGGCATTGGGAACAAGCCCTGCGCAATGCCTTTTCCAAAGGTTGTTGTTCCGACCACAGTTGCATGATCATTATCCTTTAATGCTCCGGTCAAAACTTCTGATGCACTGGCGCTCTCTTCATTTACAAGAACTACGATCGGCACATCCACCTGATGTTCATCACTGGTCACGTAAACACTCTCCGGAAGTCCCTTTCCCTTGAAGCTCACCACCACATCTCCCTCTGGGAGCATGTAATCCGCGATACTCTCAGCAGCCGATACAAGACCGCCTCCGTTATTTCTGAGATCCAGGACAAGTCCTTTCATTCCATCCGCTTCCAAAGCATCTACAGCCTTCTTGAACTGTTCCACAGACACCTCTTCAAAAGAAGAGAGAGAAATGTAACCAACTTGATCATCCAGCATTTCAAATTCTACGGTCGGATTCTGTACCACAGCACGCACCATCGGCAAGTCCAGATACTCATCCGCAGTGTCACGGTAAACCGTTATTGTTACATCCGTTCCTTCTTCACCTTTGATATGATCATTCACCACAATGCTAAGGTCCATACCGGTCACATCCAGATCATCCACACCAGTCAGAATATCCCCCGGAAGCATACCGGCCTTCTCCGCCGGACTTCCCTTGAACACCTTTACGACATTGATCACCTTCGTATACACATTTTGGCTCACCATAACACCAATGCCGCAGTATTCTCCCTCATTGCTCTCCTGGAGACTCTTATATTCGTCTGCCGTATAGTACACCGAATACGGGTCCATGAGGGAATACACATAACCGCTGTAAATCCATTCAATCGGATCCTCGCGCTCCTTATCTTCATTAAACAAGTAATACGCATCGATCAGGTCCTGAATATAGTTCAGTTTCAGACCGATCTCTTCCATATTTAGTTCCTGCGTTTCTGCCGGACCCGTTTCATCCCCGGATTCCGAAACTGCACTTTCCGTCTGCGATACCGGAAACTGAGCCTTCTTACTGCTGTACACCCTTCCGGCCACGAGCCAGATTCCGCTGGCAATTCCGATCACCAGAAGGCAGCCCAGTATCGTCACAAGAACGCCCACCAGAACTCCCGTCCAGAATCGATTCCTGACCGGTTTCTCCAACTCCGTTTCTTCTATAATAATCTCTTCGTCGATCATCTCTTCATCCGGAATAGTTTCCTTCTCTTCCAATTCCATTTTTTCCTGTTCTGTCAAAATCCAATCCCTCCGCTGTCACATTACGGACTCACATACTGACTCGGGTTCACATATGTACCGTTTACGCGAATACCAAAATGGAGATGTGGTCCGGTCGAATATCCTGTGGAACCAACCTTGGCGATCACCTCGCCCTTCTTCACAGAGTCACCCACAGATGCCAGTAATTTAGATGCATGCATATAAACTGTATATACACCGCCGCCATGATTGATCATAATATAATTTCCGGCAGAATAGCTGTAGGTCGATACCACAACGGTACCTGAAGCAGCTGCAACAATGTTGGTTCCTGTCGGTGCTCCGATATCAATACCTTTATGATTGGAAGATGCGCCTTCTGTCGGTGACGATCTGGCACCAAAGCGGGATGTGATTCGGCTGCTGGCCGGGCACGGCCATGTAAAACTAATATCTCCAATATTCTTGGTTTGATACGTTTTGCCGGATGCCTCCGCCTTCTTCTTCGCCTCTTCCTCTTTGCGCTTTAATTCTGCCTCGATGGCCTTGATCGCATTTTCCTGCTTTTTCAGATCTTCCTGATATTCAGATACCGTATCCTCCGCTGCGGCCAGCTGTGCCTCAACCTTCTTGAGCTCCGCCTGCTTTGCAGCCAGAAGTTCCTCCACCGATGCATGTTTTGCCTCTGTCTGTTCCTGAAGGTCCATCAGCTCCACATGTTCCTGCTCCAGAATTCGTTCCGTCTCCGCAATCTGTTCTTTTGTCGCCACATATTCATCCAGTTTCACCCTGTCATATTCGGAAATCTTTCCGATATACTCAGCCTTATTCAAAAGTTCAGACAGAGATCTTGACTCCATAAGAAGATCGACATAAGAACTGTCTCCCTTCTCATACATATATTTTATCCGAAGTTTCATCGCTTCATACTGACCAGCTTCTGTTTCCTCTGCTGCCTGCAGTTCCTGTCTGGTCACTGCGATCTGTTCCTCTTTAGCACTGATATCCGTATCCAGCTGTGCCAGCTCCTCCGTAATCGCTTCCAGACTGGCATCCAGTTTCTTCACATAAGCAACTGCATCCCCCTTCAAGTTTTCCAGGTTCCGCACAGTTGCCTCTGCACGTTTCATCTCCTCCTGCAAAGCACTCTTCTTTTTCTTTGCATCTTCCAGACCGCTTTTTGTTGCCATTGCAGGAAACACAAGCAAAAGACAGCAGAGGCACGAAAGAAGGATGGTTGCAATTCTTTTTATCTTCATCGATCACTCCTACACCCGCAAATGTTTGCGAATGGTCATAAAACTAACAATAAATCCAAGTCCTCCGCCAAGAGCCAGAGAGATCCCCAGCATCGTCGGATAAATCTCTCCAATCGGCAGGAACTGAATAATTCCGGATAACAAATGGAAACGTTCCATTACAAATCCAACCGTTTTTTCATACAAGAAGTACATAACTCCTAAAGGAAGCGCCGCACCAACCAGTCCAAGCAATGTACCTTCAACCACAAAAGGTGCCCGGATCATAAAATTGGTCGCACCGATCAGGCGCATGATCTTATTCTCATTCTTTCGGAATGCAGCAGCTACCGTGATCGTATTGCTGATCAGGAACACTGCAACTGCCAGAAGCATGGCAATGATCACACCAAAGAGCAGTGCCAGAATCTTGTTGAAGCTGGCCAGACCAGCCGCCGCACTGTTGGAATAGTTGACCTTGCGAACCCCGTCAACCATCTCCAGATAATCTACCATCGCATCTTGATCTTCAATATCATGAAGATAGATTTCATAGGACGACGAGCCAGCCAACGGATTATCTTCCGCAAATCCTTCTGCCAGATTGCTGTTGTCGCCAAAGTACTCTGTCTTAAAACTCTCCCATGCCTCTTCAGCAGAGATAAACTGCATATCCTTGATCAGAGACTGTTTTTCCTGCTCAATCCTTGTTCCAATTTCCTGAATCTGCACTTCCGACAAGGTTTCGTCAAAGAATACCGTGATTCCCATCGTAGATTCGGCAGTGATCACCATATATTGAATATTGGTAATAATGGAAAAAAATACGCAAAACAAAAAAATACATGCAGAAATGATCGCGGTCGACGCCAGCGAGAACCAGATATTTCTGCATATATTTATAATGCCCTGCTTCAAACAGTACCAGAATGTGCTAATTCTCATATCGATACCCGCTTTCTTTTTCGTCGCTGACCACAACACCTTTTTCGATGGTGATCACACGCTTTTTCATCATATCCACAATTTCATGACTGTGGGTAACAACAATTACGGTCGTGCCACGGCTGTTGATCTCTTCCAACAGCTTCATAATTTCCATGGCATTTTGCGGGTCAAGATTTCCCGTCGGCTCATCTGCTAGCAGGACTGCCGGCTGATTGATCAACGCTCTGGCGATTGCCACACGCTGCTGTTCTCCGCCGGAAAGCTGATTCGGGAAAGATTTATATTTCGAAGATAAACCTACCATTTTCAGCATTCGCGGTACAGAATCGCGGATCGTACGTCCCGGAACTCCGATCACTCTCTGGGCAAAAGCCACATTTTCATAGACAGTCTTGTCTTTCAGAAGACGGAAGTCCTGGAATACAACTCCCAGCATTCTGCGATATTTCGGCACATACCGTCTCGGCATCGCACCCAGATCCATATCATTTACAATAACACGACCGGAGGTCGGCTCCACCTCTTTTAAAAGAATCTTTAAAAGGGTGGATTTTCCGGAACCGCTCCGGCCTGTAATAAAGACAAATTCACCATCTTCGATCGTGATATTCACATTTTTCAGTGCACGACTGCTTCGGTCATAGGTCTTTGTTAAATTTGAAATTTCAATCATATTAGTAGTCCAGATTCTCCATGTACTTCATATACTTCACTACCATCAGTGCAATCTTGAACGTGATCGCATCCTCAAACACTCTGAGATCCAGTCCCGTACTCTTCTGCAGCTTATCCAGACGATACACGAGGGTATTTCTGTGGATATAGAGCTGTCTGGAAGTCTCCGATACATTCAGACTGTTTTCGAAGAATTTGTTGATCGTAGTCAACGTCTCCTCATCGAACTCATCCGGATTCTTTCCATCAAAAATCTCCTTGATGAACATACGGCAGAGCGGAAGCGGAAGCTGATAGATCAGACGTCCAATACCCAGATTGGAATACGCCACTACGTTCTTGCCGCTGTAGAAAATCTTGCCAACATCGAGAGCCATCTTTGCTTCCTTATAAGAGCGGGATACATCCTTGATCTCATTTACGATCGTACCAAATGCAATATGCACCTTGGACATTGCCTCTGTATTCAGCATATCCAGGATCGTATTGGCAGTCTTCTCCAAATCTTCATATGTCTCACCGGCTTTCACCTCACGGACAAGAATAATATTCTTTTCATCCACAGCCGTAATAAAATCTTTTGTCTTGGTAGAGAACAGGCTTCTCACAGTCTCCAGGGCATTGACGTCTTTTTCGTTCTTGGTCTCGATCAGGAATACCACACGTTTCACATTGGTCTCGATATGAAGTTTTTTTGCACGATTATAGATATCAACCAGAAGCAGGTTATCCAACAGAAGATTCTTGATAAAATTATCTTTATCAAAACGCTCCTTATAAGCTACCAGCAAATTCTGAATCTGGAATGCTGCCAGCTTACCTACCATATAGACATCATCGCTGCCGCCTTTGGCCAACAAAATATACTCCAGCTGATGCTCATCGAACACCTTGAAAAACTGATAACCGGAAATCACCTGGCTGTCAGCCGGAGATTCTACGAACGCAAGTACAGAATTTTCGTTTTCATCTGCATGCTCAAATGTGGAAGCCAAAACTTTTCCCTCCACGTCACATACGCAAAGATCAATCCTCGTAATTTCTTTCAGTCCCTCAATATTAGACTGCAAAATTTGATTGGATATCATAGCGTCCTCTCCTTTACACAAATATGGACATATACACACTCTATTTTAATGCAAAATCACAAAAAAGAAAAGAAAAATTTTGTATTTTTCCACAAAAAAGCAAATCGAAGGCCGTTTTTCCTTCGATTTGCTCGCGTATACTTTAAAAAATAATCGTAGTTTTTGTTTCCTGATCGAAAATCTGGATTTTCTCTGTATCAATACAAAGAGCAGCCATTTCCTCTTCTGCAATGGAAGGCTTCTGTTCCATCAGGCAGAAGGACTCTACCTCTCCAAGCAAAAATCTCACACGGTATGTATTTTCTTCCTGCTCTACTGCCAATACCTTAACGGCTGGATTTCCTTTTCCGGACTTTCTATCGATGACCTGCATTCCATTGGCACGGATTCCCACCGTTACTTCTTTCTTCTGATAACCTCCATCAAGAAGGTCCTTTCCCTTTTCTTTTGACAGCAGAATCTTTCCCTTTTTAAAATCAAGACCTGCCTGTCCATTTTCCTCAAGTACTACTGCCTGGAAAAAGTTCATCTGCGGATAACCTACCACACCGGCAACATAGCTGTTTTTCGGCTTTCTCACCATTTCCTCCGGCTTTCCGTCCTGACAGATCTCGCCTTTGTTCATAACAACCATTCGCTTGCCAAGTGCAAAAGCGCTTCTCTGATTATCGGTCACGTAAATAACCGTTACATTCAATTTCTCATGGATACGAGCAAACTCTTTACGAATAACCATCTGCATCTTTTCGTCCAAATCTGCAATCGTACTATCCAAAAGCAGCACACTCGGACGGCGCATTAACGCTCTGCCAAGAATCACGCGATAATAATCTTCTACACTCAACTCTTCTGTCTTTTTCTCAAGAACCTTCTCAAGATTCATAAGTGGTGCAATTTCACAGATTCTCTCGTCAATTTCCGTCTGCGGCATTTTTGCCAGACGAAGGGCAAAAGACAGATTATCTCTGGCGGTCATATCCGGATAAAGGATGCTGTTTTTAAAGATCATAGCTACATTTCTCTGCTTTGTATCAGCACCGGTCACATCTTGCCCACCCATCATCAGTTTTCCAGAGGTAATCTCTTCTAAACCTGCGATCATGCGAAGCAATGTAGACTTTCCGCATCCATCCTGCCCAACCAGGACCAAAAATTCTCTTTCATTTATTTCCAAACTTAAATCCTTGATGGCCTGCTGGTCACCAGGATACACTTTATTTACATGTTTTAATACCAAGCCGGACATAGTCTCCTCCTGATTCCATATCTTGTGGATTATATCCTACACAAAACCGAAATCTTTTTCCATATTGTAAATAACCAAAATATCATGATTTTTTCCATCTATTTTGCATACATGCCATGTCTAACCGGGCAGAATACTCTGCATTTATAAAAAATCCGATGGAAAAACCACCGGATTTTGTCAAAATTGCCGAACTGCCTCTGTCCGGCGTTTTTTGATATAGTATATGAAAATGACAATCCCGCTCATTACAGCTGAAATGAGATATGCCAGACAGGATAAACGTTCCTCTGTCATTTCAAACGGAAAACATCTATAAATCAAATGAGCGTCTGAGCCAATCACCAAATCACTCAAGTTGATGCAGGCGTGGAGCAGCACAGCTTTCCAGATACTTCCCGATTCGTATGTAACCACCGCAAGCAATGCTCCCATGGAGCCGGTTCCAAGAACAACAAAGACCATCATCCATGGTGTCATATTGCCATTAAACAGATGCGCGCAGCCAAATACCAGCGAAACGATAAGAATTGCCTTCTTTATGCCAATTTTATCTTCCAACACCTTCATCAAATATCCGCGATAGACCAGTTCCTCATTGAATCCAGAGCCAATTCCATAGTGTAAAAATTCAGCCACATATATGGGAATCAGAGAACCCTGCGGTTGTCCTGAAAAGTAAATTTCTTCGGCGAACAGAGATAGTATCATCTGCATTCCAAGCGGGAAACCGAGTGCGAAAGCGATATCTTTCCATGACAGTTTAAATTCTTTGAGTCTGCAGTCAGCCAAAGTATAATCGTACCGTTTTGACCAGCTTCGTACAAAAAGAATCATACAGACCGTGAAAAGCGCCACTTGAAACACATGTCTGCCGATACCGGAGAAAAGCCAGATTTGATTGATAAACCTTCGCGCGAGACCAAATACAGTCATAGCCATAAGCGAATTCCAAATAACATCTGCCCATATCGGCAATGACTTCTCATAAGCTCTGTTGTTCATCTACCTTTCTTCCTCCCGTTACTTTTAAAGCCGACACCGGATCACCGGTATCGGCTTTCATTGTATTTCTTATTTTACAGCGATTGCTTCCATCTCGATCAGAACGCCCTTCGGCAGCTTTGCAACTTCTACGCAAGCACGAGCCGGGCACTCATTTACGAAGTACTTTGCATAGACAGCGTTGATAGCAGCGAAATCATCCATATGCTGGATAAATACTGTTGTCTTAACAACGTTCTCTAAGCATGTGCCAGCAGCCTCTAACAGGTTCTTCATGTTGATCATTACCTGCTCAGCCTGTGCCTCAACACCTTCCGGAACTTCACCAGTTGCCGGGTTTACCGGGATCTGGCCGGATGCGAATACGAATCCGTTTGCTTCGATTGCTTGGGAATACGGGCCAATTGCTGCCGGTGCATTAGTTGTGCTGATTACTTTCTTCATTTTGTTTCCTCCAATGCTTTAATATTTTTTTCTGTAATTTCTATGCGGCCCTCTTTTAACAGATGGCCAACTGCGCGTTTAAACGCATTTTTACTGAGTTTAAATTCTCTCGCGATCACTTCCGGTGACGCCTTATCATTGAACGGAAGAACTCCGTCAAACTCCATAATTACCTGCATCACCAGTTCTGCATCCGAGAAGATCTGGTTGTGGGCCTTATCTCTTGCACTGAGATCCAGTTTACCATCCTCGCGCACCTTCGTCACGCGGGCATGAACCTCCTGTCCCACCTTAAAACCGCCAAACAGTTCACGTTTCGGGATCATACCGTGGTAACGCTCATCGACTGCCACAAAAGCGCCGAGATCCGGATTGATTTCAAAAATAAAACCGTTGACCTCGTCACCCACACGGTACGGGGCATCACTTCTCAGATACGGGTACGCTTTCATCGTTGCTGCAAGACGTTTGCTCTTATCTACATAAAGAGCCACCAGGATCTTCTCTCCCTTTCTCACCGGGCGAGTCTGCTCCTTGAACGGAAGCAGCAAATCTTTCTCCAGTCCCATATCCAGGAATGCACCAATCTTGGAGATTTCCAACACCTCCAAAACAGCGGTCTCACCGATCGATACCTTCGGCACGGTCGTTGTAGCGATAATACGGTCTTCGGAATCTTTATACAAAAAGACTTCCAGCTTATCTCCGACTTTTGTTCCATCCGGCACCTGCTTCTTCGGAAGAAGCACGCCTTTCTCAAGCGGATCGGAGCATCTTGCAGATTCTGCCAGATATACGCCGAAATCTTTTACCTTCATAACCTCAAGGGTCTGCATCTTTCCAAGTTCCATCATGTCTTTCGTCCTCTCCTTCCGGCACAGACGTTCTGTACCTTACTTTCTTGTTCTCAATTCCACATTGGCATAAACACTGCCATCTTCTGCACAGAGAGAAACCAAATACGTTCCATCCGTCTCTGCACATTTCAAAATGATCTCATCACCTAAAACAGCGGCCTTTTTATACTCCGCACGAATTCCATCGATCTCGCATCTCTCCGGCAGTACCTCACAGGCAATATCTACATACTGCACATTGTTTACATGCAGATTCACATCCAGATGATGTTTCATCACAGACAGACGTCCTACCTCGGTCATCTCAGCCGGCAATGCAATCTTTCTCGGCAGTTCATCCATCTCGATCCGCGGTTCCACCGTTGGATATGGAGCAATATCTTCCGCTGTCGGCTTTACCGGTCTTCCTGTTTCCATACTGGTCAAAAACCAACAGGAATCTGCTTTTACCAGATAATTTCCTTCTGCATCTTTGATCGCGAAGTTTCGCAGGCCATAAATCCCCTTAAAATCATACGGCCATGTGCAGATCGTAATTTCCTCTGCCACATCCGGTCTTCGAAGAACTTCCACATTCCATGCGGAAAGCAGCCAGGACTTCTTTGTCTGATCCATATAGGAAAAACCGGCACCCACATCCTCCGACTGGAAGATCGAGCAGTCCTGCAGATAATTCATTAAGCCGGTAATGGACAGTTTCTTATCCGGATCTGTTTCACTGAATCGGACACGACTGTTAAAACTATACATGTCCTTCTCCTTTCTGTTTTCCACCTGTTCTTACTAGTGGAAAAAGCTCCAATTCCATACGAAATCAGAGCTTTTTGCTGTTCGCGATTTAATTTTAATATGCTTTAAAACCTTTGTCAAGCGACTGTTAGCAGGTCTTTGCAAACTCCTGCAAAACAGTAATCGCATCTTCAAATTTTGCGATTTCTACATATTCATTCGGCTTATGGGCCATGAAAGGCTCACCCGGTCCAAACAGAAGAATTCTCTTTTGATCCTCGCGATCCAGAACAGATGCATCCGTAAAGAAATTAATGCCCAGTTTTTCACCACCATATCCCTGCTCCTGTAAGATTTTACGAAGCCCGGATGTCATCGGATGTGTATCGGCAATCTCAATGGCTCTGCGATTATTTAACGGAGTAAAGACACCCGAGAATCTCGGATCAGCACTCTTTTCACAGCTTAATGCTTCCTCTGCACGACGGATTACTTTCTCTGTCGTAAGTCCCGGCACCATACGGATATCCATTACGATGCGGCACTGGTCCGGAGTCATATTGTTGGCCACGCCGCCCTGGATCATTGTGATCTGAGCTGTGGAGGTTCCAAGAAGTTCATGTCCAAACTGCTGCACATACTCCTGTACCTCATTGGCAATCCGAACGGCACACACCACCGCATTGGCACCTTCCTTTGGGTAAGCGCCATGGCTGGTCTTACCATTGATACAGATTTCCAGCCACAGACAGCCTTTCTGAGCAACGCCCAGCTTCATGCCGGTCGGTTCACCCACCAGCATCCATTCGGCCTCTGCCATTTTCCCTTCCTTCAGAACCATCTCTGCGCCGAGTCCGTTTTTCTCCTCATCGCAGGTTCCAAGGAACTGGATGTTACAGGCCGGTTTTTCATCCAAATGGCACAGTGCATAAGCCATCGCCACCAGACCGCTCTTCATATCGGAAGTACCTCTGGCAAACAGTTTTCCATCCATTTCCACCGCTTTGGCCGGATCCGTATTCCATTCATCCGGATTACCATAAGGAACGGTGTCCAAATGGCCATTCCAGATTACAGTACGGCTCGAATCCTTACCCGGCACAAAAGCAATGACATTGGCATGGGTATCATCTATTCTCTGCACCGACGCTTCGATTCCATGCTCAACAAAATAGTTCGCAAGGAATTCTGCCACAGCGCCCTCTTCGTCTTTGGAATTCACAGATGGAATTTCCAAAACCTGCTTCAAAAGATCAACTGCATCTTTTTTCATAGATGTTCCCACCTTTCCGCCTTAAAACCTTATTTATTGATCAGCCATTTTGCCATGTTCTGGAACAGCGGGTTGTAACCTTCCCAGTTGCAGAACTCCGGCGGAGCCCAGTGCGGAGCACAGTCTGTTGTGAAGACTGCAGAACGTCCTTTTCCATACTCGCCAAGAGCGATAAATGGATTTTCATCAACAGTTGCAAGCAGTTCAGCGCCTTCTTTTAAGATTGTCTTGTTGTAACCAAGAACTCTCGGCCACTCACCAAGACCTGCAAGGATCTCATGCTCTTTTACAGTTACCGGCTGTACGCCTTCACAGTGCTCGATGCGGTCGTCTGTCGGAAGAACCTGTACCGGAAGAACTTCCTGAACCGCTGTATCCTGCCATTTACCCTTACCATCGATACCGGAGAATGTCATGTAACCGCCGATCATCAGAAGTGCGCCGCCCTCAAGAACGTAATCGCGGATCAGGTTGCAGCGGTTCGGTTTTAATTCACTCTTTGTGAATGTTGCTGTCGGAAGAAGCAGTGTATTTGCGCCGATATCAGAGAGAACGATCAGATCATACTGCTGTAACTCTTCCAGTGTATACGGGAAGTTATCCATTGCTTCGTGGTTCGGCATAAATGTGAAATCATAGCCGCCTTTTTCCATTGCTGCCTGGAAGAACTGGTGTCCTGTCTCGTAAACAGATGTATAGAAGGTATCAAAACCTTTTACATGTGTTGTAAAGCTCATCCAGGATTCGCCTACTAAAAGTACTTTCTTTGCCATATCTAAATCCTCCTAAAATTATTTTCTAATTTATTTTGAGCCCCATTCCAGAATAAGCTCTGCATATACCAGAATGACATTCAAATAATCTTCAACACTTACCCACTCATCAATACCATGACACTGAGCCAGACCGCCCGGACCATAGATCACAGTCGGACAATCTGCAATATTTCTCCAAAGTCTTGCATCGTTGCCGCACATACAGCCATCGATCACAAGCTCTGTACCCATCTGTGTTTGATATGCATTTCGAATGGTTTCCACGAACGCGTGATCTGCCTTCTGCTCAAAGCCGTTACCTGCCTGGTAAACCGTGATCTTTGGCATGTGGTCTGCCATCCACGCATCGCCTTTTGCGGTTCTCTCCACAACTTCGGTAAACTCACGGATCACCTGGTTATGGCTCATCATATTCGGAATGTAATGCACGCATGTGGAGAAGGAACAATAATCCGGAACTGTGGAACCGGCTGTACCGCCCTCGATCACACCAATGTTCAGATTCGGCGGCGGGAGAAGCGGATGTTTATACTCTAATAGCCAGTTATGTTCCATTTCATTTAATGCCTGGATCACTTTGATCGCTTTTTCAATGGCATTTACACCATTTTTCTTTCCACCGGAATGACAGGACTTTCCTTCAAATTCTACTTTAAAGAATACCCATCCCATATGTGCCAGCATCAGTTTGCCGTCACAGTTTTCGCAGTTCACAACACCGTCGGCTTTCAAACCGCGCATAACCGCCTGCATGGAGCCATTACCGCCGCCTTCTTCATCACACACAGAAATGATGATCACATCGCCCGGCAGTTCCATACCGGCATCCTGAATCAGTTTGACTGCCATAGCAGAAGCCATCAGGCCGGCTTTCATATCGGCAGTGCCACGTCCGTACATTTTTCCATCACGAATATCCGGCTGGAACGGCGGCGTGGTCCACTCGTCCACTTCATCTGCCGGCATAACATCGATATGGCTGTTGAACAGGATACTCTTACCGCCCTTATTACCCTTAAAAGTAGCATATACATTATAGCGGTTCTCCTGGTTATGTCCCAGATTTCCTTCCTGATGCTTTTCAAAGCACTCCTGAATCACAGCCTCATCCATATCGTCCTTTACAATCTCGCTGGCACCCATCTCTTCAAACAGACGGATCATATAATCCTGTCCCTCTGCCTCCAGACCGCCTTTGATTCCATGTCCGATATCATGAGTATCGATGGCAATGAGGTTTTTCAATTGTTCGATATAATATTCTTTGTTCTGTTCCAGAACTTCACGAAGTTTTGTACTCATATCATATCCTCCTGCTTCATTCTTTTATCTGCCAAACCCGGATCTGATGCACTTTTGTGCTAACACATCAAAGTTTTAGCAGAAAAAGAACGGTTCAGTATCATGCATCTGTAGCGGAGCAATAATACTGAACCGTTACTTATCAAGTCATATTACATTGTGTCATTTCATTAGCTGTATTTGCGGATATTCTCCTCAATGATATCCCAGTACTTCGCTGCGTCAACTTCGATCGCAACATTTGCGTTCGGCTCCTTCTTCTGGTAACCGAAGAAGTCACAGTTGGTTCTTCCAAGAGACTGCTGGGAGAAGATATCAATTTCACAATGCATCGGCTTTACAGTAAGCACACTCGGGTCGATCAGATAAGCGATTGTCAACGGATCATGTAACGGACCGCCTTCCCATCCGAATACTTCTTTCTGGCTCTTGCAGAAGTGACGCATCAAATCTACAAAAAGTTTAGAAGCTTTGTTTCCAATTTTATCCATACGATCAACAATAGACGGATAGCAAAGGGCTTTTCTTGTTACATCAAGGCCTACCATTGTGATCGGTCTTCCGCTTGTAAAGCAAACGTAAGCTGCATCTGCATCTTCAATGATATTGAACTCAGCTGCCGGAGTCACGTTACCGTTTGTGTAAGCGCCGCCCATAAGAACAATCTCTTTGATCTTCGGAATAATTGCCGGCTCCATGCGCATTGCCATACCAAGGTTTGTCATCGGACCTGTTGTAACCACTGTGATATCACCATCGGATTTCATCAGAGTATCGATCATCCAGAGAACTGCATGCTGCTCTTCTGCCTTCTTTGTCAGTGGTTCAAACACCGGACCGTCAAGACCGGTCTCACCGTGAATATCAGCAGCTACAAATTTCGGACGGATCATCGGATCCGGACATCCCTTAAATACTGGCACATCCAGGCCAAGACACTGACAGATGTTCAGCGCATTGGTTGTTGTCTTTTCCAGAGTCTGGTTACCTGTTACAACTGTGATACCGAGAAGCTCGATATTTTCGTTGATACCTGCGAGGAGGATCGCCACCGCGTCGTCATGTCCCGGGTCGCAATCCAGAATGATTTTTCTTTTATCCATAATGAATTACTCCTTAAAATTGATCTGACTTAATTTTCAGGGTTATTCCGTTTTCTTAATTTAAAGCAGACTGGCGCTTCTTTGTTGCAGACATCTTAATTGCCATGGAGATAGCAAGAACTGCGATCGTTACGATATACGGCATCATCAGGACGAACTGAGACGGAATACCGTATGCCTGAAGTCTCGCACCTACAGAGTCAGCAAAACCGAACAGCAAACATCCTACAGTTGTTAAAACCGGGTTCGCTCCACCGAAGTACATAGCAGCAACACCCATGAAACCACGGTTGCTTGTCATGTTCTCTACGAACTGTGTGCTGTAACCAAGAGAAAGGTGTGCACCTGCAAGACCGCCGATCACACCGGCAAATGCTACTGCCTGGTATTTGATCTTATTTACATTGATACCTGCTGTCTTCGCAGCTTCCGGGAACTGACCTACCGCACGGAGACGAAGGCCCCATACAGTCTTATAGAATAAGAACTGCAGGAAAATGATCAGGGCAATAACCACCCATTCCATAACGCTCCAGTTACAGAATATCTCACCGATAATCGGCACTTCTGCCAATGCCTCCAGCTTCAAACGCGGGATTGGATCGATGTCCGGGCTGGAGAAGGAGCCATTCATTCCGAATACTACATTCAGAAGGAACTTGGTGATTGCCAACGCCAGAAGGTTAACACCCATACCGATCGCACAGTTATCTGCACCGTACTTGATATGTCCGATACCAATGATCATCGCAATAATCACACCGGCTAACATAGCTGCAATTACACCAATTACCCAGCTGCCTGTAAAATAGCTGACAGCCACTGCTGTAAATGCGCCCACTAACATGATACCTTCAGTACCTACGTTCAGGATATTCGCCTGCTGTGTGATAGCTGCACACAGCGCAGCGAAAATGATCGGAGTCGCGGAACGGAAGGTCGCATAGATCAGGGACACGTTAATAATTTTATCTAAGTTTTCAAAGATTCCCATGAATTAACCCTCCTTCTTTTCTGTTTCAGCTTTTTTCTTCGCCTTAGCCTTAAACTGGATCAGTGTTTCCATTGTTGCAATGATGATAAATACAGCTGTAATTGTATCAACAAGAGCCTTCGGAACACCTGTGCTCTGCTGCATACCCATTGCTCCGGCCTTTAATACGGACAGGAAGAACGCCATGAACGGAGAAGCTACTACGTTGTTCTTTACGATCAGGGCTGCCAGCATACCATTACCGCCCATACCTGTCGCAAAGTTATTCAGGAAGTAACCGTGTACACCAAGAACCTCGATACATCCAGCGATACCACAAAGAGCACCGGAAAGCATCATGGAACCGATGAACACTCTCTTGGAGTTGATACCAACATAATCCGCATGATCCGGGTTTGTACCAACAGTACGGATCTTGTAACCAAGAGTAGTCTTATAAAGCATGAAGATAACTGCAAGCACCAGAACGATCGCAATGAACAGACCGATGTTCGCACTACTCGGCTTCATGAACTGATAAAGAGTAACTGTTACCGGATGGGACTGCGCATTTGCAGTACCTGCACTCATCGGACCGCTTACCAGATAAGAAGTGATGTAAAGTGCAACAGTATTCATAAGGATTGTGGAACAAACCTCACTTACATTGTAATATGCCTTTAATGCAGCCGGGATCCATCCCCAGAAAGCACCAACGAGAGCACCGCCCGCGAAACATGCAAGGAACAGTAACGGCTTCGGAAGGAAGGTCCAGTTGATTCCGATATAAGCAGATGCGATCGCACCAAGGAAGATCTGTCCTTCAAGACCTACATTGAACGCGCCGGCTTTCGCAGCCACAGCGAACGCAACGGAGGCTAACAGAAGCGGTGTAAAACCAGCCAGGGTTGTACCAAGACGGAGCTTGCCGTCGAATGCGCCTTTGAACAGAGCCGCATACGCATCGATCGGATTTTCACCAATCGCAACAATAAATAATGCACCAATACCCAAAGAGAGCAGCAGTGTTACGATAATTCTTAAAAAACCAGCTTTTGCACTTGTATTACTCATACTGCTTATTCACTCTCCTTTCCGCCCATCATTAAGAGGCCAAGGTTATTTTCATTTGCTTCGCTTGCCAGCATTTCACCTGTGATCTTACCTTCATGGATAACAATGATACGGTCGGAAAGGGAAATGATCTCTTCAAGTTCCGCAGATACAAGAAGAACGCCTGCGCCTTCTTTCTTTGCTTTTTCCAGAGTATTACGGATGATTTCAATCGCACCAACGTCAACACCACGGGTCGGCTGAGATGCGATCAGGAGCGGCTTACCCATATTTACTTCACGGGCAACAACTACCTTCTGTGCATTACCGCCGGATAACGCAGATGTTGGAAGATTGTAATCGGTCGGACGGATATCGAACTGTTTTACCATTTCTTCCGCATATTTGTCCTGATCACCCTTTGTAATCAACATATTCTTAGAGAACGGAGCTTCATCCAGTCGAACTGCCACCAGGTTGTCTACGATAGACATGGCACGGTTCAGACCTCTCTTGTTACGGTCCTCCGGGATATGCGCAAGACCCGCATCACGAATCTTTTTCGGACTGATATTTGTGATATCTTTTCCATTCAGGACAACAGAACCTTTTTCCACCTTACGGATACCGGTAATAGCCTCGATCAGCTCACTCTGACCATTGCCATCGATACCTGCGATACCAACGATCTCACCTTCTTTTACATGGAGAGACATACCGCGGATCTTAGATGTTTCCTTGTTACTGGATACCCATACATCCTTTACTTCGAGAATCGTCTCACCGGCTTTTCCGTAAGACTTATCGATATTCAGGAATACTTCACGACCGATCATACGCTTAGTCAGGTCAAGCGGAGATGTTTCGGATTTGTTTACGGTACCCATATATGTACCCTGACGCATAACAGAAATACGATCAGAGATCTCCATAACCTCGTCCAGCTTATGGGAGATAAATACCAGAGACTTTCCGCCTTCTCTCAGGTTTTTCAAGATTTCAAACAGTCTTCTTGCCTCCTGCGGAGTTAATACGGCTGTCGGCTCATCCAGAATGATAACATCGGCACCACGCATAAGAGTCTTGATGATCTCTACTCTCTGTGCTTCACCTACGGAAATCTGGCTGATCTTCTTATCCAGCTGTACCGCCATATCGTACTGGTCGATATACTTCTGCACTTCTTTTCTCGCGGAATCGAAGTCGATCGTCATACCCTTTACCGGTTCGAAACCAAGGATAATATTCTCAAGAACAGTCAGTTCCTGAACCAGCATGAACTCCTGGTGTACCATACCAACACCGTGTTCAATGGCTGTCTTCGGATCAATGTGATCCATTTTTTCCCCTTTGATGATAATTTCGCCGCTGTTGATCGGATACATACCGTAAAGCAGTTTCATCATTGTGGATTTTCCGGCACCGTTCTCACCGATGAGGGAGTGGATCTCGCCCTTTTTCAGTGTGAACTCACCGTGCTTAACTGCCTGTACTGTACCGAAAGTCTTGACGATATTACTCATCGATACTACATAATCACTCATTTGCTTCACCCTCTTTTTATTTTTAAAAACATAGGTCTATCATGATCCCGATCCAATATATCAAATCGTTCCCCGGATCATACACTCACCTATACTTTTAAAAAAAGAGGGATCAAGGATGACCCCTCTTCTAATTCTTAGTAACAAATTGGCTTAGTTTGCCGGACCGAAACCTTCGTAGTTTTCTACAACGATCTCACCGGAAGCGATCTTCTCAGCAAGCTCATTTGTCTTGTCTACGATATCCTGCGGGAACTGATCGCCAAGAGCTTCTTTCATTACAGCGAAATCTGTAAGGCTAACACCGCCATCCTTTAATGCAAGGTACTGTGTTGTGCCGCCTGCGAATGTATCTTCTACTACAGACTGGATTGTAAGGTAGCAAGCCTGGTCAACTCTCTTAACCATGGATGTAAGAACTGCACCCGGCTGATCGCCGTCCTGGTTTAAGTCAACGCCGATTGCGTATAAGCCTTTTTCTTTTGCGCCTTCAAGAACGCCTGCACCTGTACCGGAAGCAACGTTCATAACGATGTCAGCGCCCTGGTCGAACTGAGCGAATGTAAGCTCTTTACCCTTTAACGGGTTGGACCACTCACCAGCGAATGCCTGAAGGATCTGGATATCCGGATTGATGTATTTTGCACCCTGCTCATAACCTGTGAAGAAGTCATGAAGAACCGGGATATCCATGCCGCCTACCCAACCGATGATAGCGTCTTCGTTAACACCAGCGATTTCTGTCTTCTCTGTGAACATAGCTGCTGCTGCACCAGCGAGGAAGGAACCCTCGTTCTGTGCGAAGGAGATGGAC
>JAFSFU010000064.1 GCA_017435025.1 Lachnospiraceae bacterium
AAGGAATATCGTTGTCGCGTCTGTAAACATTAGCACGGGGGTTGTCCCATGAACGGAATACTGCTTCAACAGCACCCATAAGCTGTTCTTTGGGATCTGTGGGGAAATCCTTGCCGATCTTGGACTTGTATTCAGCCTTGAACTGAGTTGCAAGCTCCTTGAGATCTTCAGCTGTAAGGTCAACGTCCTGAGTAACGCCCTTCTTCTCTTTCATCTCATCGATGAGCTCTTCGAAGTACTTCTTACCAACTTCCATAACTACGTCAGAGTACATCTGGATGAAACGTCTGTAGCAGTCCCAAGCCCAACGCGGATTGCCGGACTTCTCTGCCATTGTATTAACAACGTCTTCGTTAAGACCTAAGTTAAGGATTGTATCCATCATACCCGGCATGGAAGCTCTAGCACCGGAACGAACGGAAACTAATAACGGGTTCTCTAAATCACCAAACTTCTTGCCTGTGATCTCTTCCATCTTTACGATAGCTTCAGCGATCTGAGCCTGAATTTCGTCGTTGATCTTACGACCATCCTCATAGTACTGAGTACAAGCTTCTGTTGTGATTGTGAAGCCCTGCGGTACGAATTCAGCACCGATGATCTTTGTCATCTCAGCAAGGTTAGCACCCTTACCACCTAAGAGGTTTCTCATGCTTGCGTTACCTTCGCTGAACAAATACACCCACTTGTTTGCCATAAGTGTTTTTTCCTCCTATACATTGTAGAGTTTATCTACGTATCTTAGTTTCTGCCATTTTCTGCATCACAAAAAAACGGACAGAAAACGGTCTGGATATATTATAAAGGGTGTTGCATGATTTTGCAACACCCCATACAATAACTTTCTTAACTTTTTTCCTGAATTTATGTGCTTTTCTTCGTATATTTAATACAGGCCTCCGATAAAAACTGCGATACCGATTCCGAGAAGCGCACCTGCAATAACCTGCAGCGGTGTATGACCCACATACTCTTTTAGTTTCTCCTGGAGAACGACTGCATCCAGCTCCAGAATATTTTCAAAGAATACGCGATTCAAAAGCTCCGACTGTTTTCCCGTCTCACGACGTACATTCATCGCATCATACATAACGATCATCGACAGCACAAAACTGATGGCAAATTCAAAACTGCCAACACCGTAATGCATTCCGGACGCCGTTGTAAGAGCACACACTGTTGCGGAATGGGAACTCGGCATTCCGCCGGATCCGAACAGTCTTTCAGGATTAAAGGAACGGTTCAGGCAAAAATCGATAATTGTCTTTAAGACCTGAGCCACAGTCCAGCCTACGACAGCACAGACCAGCACCTGATTCCCAAGTATCTCATTCCAAATATTCATGGTTTCCTCCGTCAACTTGATCTTAGCCGATCAGCTCATCGTAGAGTGCCTGATACTTCTTCGCAGAAGCTGCCCAGGAGAAGTCTACCATCATTGCTCTTTCTACGATCTTGTTCCACTCATCCTTATTATCATAGTAAACGGATTTTGCGTAACGGATTGTATCTAACATTTCATGAGCATTGTAGTTCGGGAAGGAGAAACCTGTACCGGTTCCCTCTACCTCGTTGTATGCCCAAACAGTATCCTTCAGACCGCCTGTCTCACGAACGATCGGAAGAGTACCATAACGGAGTGCCATCAACTGGCTAAGTCCGCACGGCTCGAATAAGGACGGCATTAAGAATGCGTCACAGCCTGCGTAGATTCTGTGGGAAAGAGCCTCAGAGTAACGGATCTGAGCAGTCACTCTCTCCGGATACTTCCAGTCATAGTGACGGAACATACTCTCGTACTTCTCATCGCCTGTACCTAATACTACCAGCTGTACATCTTCTGTGCAGATTTCTTCCATAACAGCCTGGATCAGATCGAAGCCCTTCTGATCTGTCAGACGGGAAACCACACCAATCACGAACTTCTCTGCATCTTCCGGAAGTCCGAGTTCTTTCTGAAGAGCCAGTTTGTTTTTCACTTTCTCCTCAAGGAAGTTCTCTACTGTGTACGGAGCTTCCAGATTTTCATTTGTCTCCGGGTTGAAATCATCATAGTCGATACCGTTTACGATACCGCGAAGATCGTTGGATCGAGCTCTCATAAGACCGTCGAGACCTTCACCGTAGAACTGTGTCTTGATCTCTTCTGCATATGTCTCACTTACTGTTGTGATCGCATCTGCATAAACAAGACCGCCTTTTAACATATTGCCGTTGTTATACGCTTCCAGTTTATCGGAAGTGAAATAGTAATCGGAGAGACCGGAGAATCTCTTAATTGTATTGATATCCCAAACGCCCTGGAATTTCAGGTTGTGGATTGTCATAACAGACTTCATATCCTTGAAGAACTCGCCTGCGCCGAAACGGTCTTTCAGGTATACCGGAATCAGACCTGTCTGCCAGTCATGGCAATGAACCACATCCGGTTTCCAGCCAATCACCGGAAGAGAAGAAAGAGCTGCCTGGCAGAAGAAGGAGAATTTCTCCAGGTCATAATACCAGTCACCGTACGGTTTGCTTCCCCAGAAATAACTTTCATTATCGATGAAGTAGAAAGTAATTCCCTCATGTACATACTGAAGGATACCAACATAACGGTTCTGTCCCAGGTAATCCATATAGAACTGGTCCACGAATTCCAGTTTCTCAAGGAACTTCTCTTTGATGCAGAGATACTTCGGGATCATTACACGAACATCATACTCTTCTTTATCATAGTTTTTCGGCAGAGAACCAACAACGTCTGCCAGACCACCTGTTTTAATAAACGGAACTGCCTCAGAAGCAACAAATAAGATTTTTTTCATTACGTACCCATCCTTCCACATTATTTAAGCCTAACAATGTTATAAGTATATCATAATATCAATAATTTAGAAAGTGGGTCAGAAAAAATATCTGTTGTGTTTCCCGATTTTTTCCTACAAACGCTTATAATCCAGACGAATCTTATCGGCGATCAGTGCAACAAATTCCGAGTTGGTCGGTTTTCCTTTTCCACCGCTGACCGTGTAGCCAAACAAAGCATTGATGGTATCCATCTTCCCTCTGCTCCATGCAACTTCGATGGCATGGCGAATCGCTCGTTCCACACGGCTGGACGTAGTCTGATGGCGTTTCGCGATGGTTGGATATAAAATCTTTGTCACAGAAGAAAGCATCTCCGAATCCTGCACCGACATGATGATCGCATCACGAAGATACTGATATCCTTTAATATGAGCCGGAATTCCGATTTCATGTAACATCTGAGTCACATCCGTTTCCAGATTTTGCTCCATGTACGCTTCTTTGTTCAGATACGGGACCACTTTTCGTTCACCTGTGTTTGCCGGAACGTTCTTGTTCCGGCTTCGGCTGACACGGCGAATCTTATCCAAGAGCACGTCTTTGCTGAATGGTTTCATGATATAATAATTGGCACCCAGTTTAAATGCGTCTTCAGTCACATCCTGACTGCTGGCTGCAGTGACCATGATAAAGGACGGACATCCCTTGATCTGAGTGCTGTTTCTCACCTTTTCCATCACAGAAATACCATCCAGACGCGGCATGATCACATCCATCAGAACAATATCCGGGTTTGTCTTTACGATCATGTTATATGCATCTTCTCCGTTATCCGCCTTACCTACCACGCGGATTCCTTCCTCTTTCTCCAGTATTTCACCCAACAGATTTAATGTCTGTCTGTTATCATCAGCAATTGCAATTGAAACGTCTGCCATAATTCTTCCTCCTGAGCTGTCATAAATATTCGTCTATCGCTCCCGTTTTCCAAGTTTTTCCATAAGGCGGGGGCGAACATAACAATTATAGTCCGAATTCAAGAGGCGCCGCAATGCAATTCGGGCGCAAGTTCCGACAGGATGCGACAGGGGAGCGCCGAAGCACTCCCCTGTTTTCATTACATATTAAAAATCTTACAGACCGTATTTTTCTTTTAATTCTTCACGAATATCATATGCACTGAATTCCATCGGAATCACATAATCATCACCCGGGTCGTGGATTGGCCACCAAACCTGTGCGTAGTACGGATTCTTCTTGGCAATCTGGCCGTATGCCCAGGAGTAACGCAAGCATTCCGGACACCAGTGACCTCCCTGAAGCACCGCATTTACGGAAAGCATGAACTCATGTCCGTCGCAGCAAGCCCACTTGATTGGGGTGTAAATATCCGGAACCTCTGTAGCCAGACATTTACCGCCACGGAATTCTGCTGCTTTCTGGAGATCTTCCAGAGTAAGGTTCTCAAGGCCCTTGCTTTCATCATAACCATGATCCAAATAAGTAGGCTCCTCACTCGGATGGTGAAGATCATAATCTTTCCATTCCGGAATTGCCTCCCACTGCTCTTTGGAACCGAAGAACGCCTTAATCCAATTCTCCTCGTTGTTTTCGATCATCCAACGGGTTCCCATACGTTTCTGTCCGATTATCTTGTTCTTTTCGTGCATCTGCTCTGCCGTCGGGAACATTGCACGGATCATCGGATTTGCTGCCATTCTTCTCATTTCCTCTCGAACACCGCCCCAGTACTGCTCTGCCGGGATGCAGCGGAAATGAAGAATTTCATCTAATTGATCCGCGTCAGTATAGTACTGACCATGGAAGTTATATTTTGCCATCATGTTTGCATCATGGATATCAGTCAGGCGAATGCCGAATGCACCCAGGTTGATGTCCATAAGCTCCCAGGTTGTAAGACGGTAACCTGCACCACTGCTCAAGTTGTATGCCTTGCGCCAGAAACTTTCCGGAACCCAGTCCTCACAGATATTTGCCATACAGATACCGGATTCAATAGACGTACTCCACTCCAGCACGTTGTTCGGCGGCTGATGTGTGATAATCGGCTCGTTACCTGCTTCGGAGTTGGACGGATGCTGTCCTGTCTGACGGATGGATACCCAGTGTTTCAGGCCGGAATCATACAGTGCAGACTCGGAGAAGACTTTGGAGAGTGCATAATAATCGAAGATTGACGGGTTGATCGGATCACCCACACGTCCCCAGTGAATCGGCTCGGTTCTGCCGCCGGTCATGGCAACCGTACCTACATATGCAAAGTGTACTTTATCCGGATCCGGCTGCGCCTTGATCGCCTTGATGATTCCAAGGGTGGAACCAATGTTTGTATAAAGAGTCTGCTCCGGATACTTATCGGCTGCCGGAGATACCATTGCACCAATATGAAGAACATAATCGGAACCTGTTACGCACTTGAGAATTGTGTCATAATCTGCCATATCGCCCCAGATGATCTCCAGGTTCGGACATGCCAGTTTCTTCATGATCTCACGGTTCTTGTCGGACGGACGAACCAGTGCACGAACATGGAAACGGTTCTTTCTTGCAAGGAGCTGTTTTAATGTCTCCTGTCCCATGGTTCCGGAACCGCCTGTTACAAATACAACCTTTTTCGGCTTGCTTGCATCTTTATGTACATCCGGTTTGTCGAAGGTAAGAGCCACATCGAATGCCTCTTTCACTGCATCGATCGCACGTCTTGCCATTGCTCCGTCACCTACCGCAAAGTATGCACAGCCGATCTCACGACAAGCATCCTCGATCTCTTTGCCGCATCTGGACTTGGAGCCAACTGCCACAACTGCATAATCACACGGGAAGGTGAGAGTCTCTTCGCCCTTCACACCAACGACTTCGCCGTTCTTGATCTCGGTTACTTTTACTTCTGTAACAGTCTCGATGCCTGCTGCCTGTACCGCTTCCACTACGCAGAATTTACGTGCCATGCCCAGGTCCATGCAGTAATCTTTTAACATTTCAAGTGCTGTTACCTTGCATCCTTTTTCTGCAAGATATTCAGCAACTTCCATACCTACCATACCACCGCCGATGACAACCACGTTGCCTTCTGCAGTCTGTCTGCCTTCCAGTACATCATGGGAGTTCAGAACAAATGCCTGGTCCACACCCGGAATGTTCGGGATGATCGGTGTGGCACCGATCGCATTGATCACTGTATGCGGAGCGATCTCTTTCACCACTGCCGCAGTTACCGGTGTATTGAGACGGATGTCTACGCCCAGTTTTTCAGCTTTCTTTGCCATACCCTGAACGGCCCACATCATCTCTGCCTTACGCGGTGCCTTACCTGCCGTTAAGAACTGACCGCCTAATGTATCAGTTGCTTCACATAAGATCGGGTTGTGTCCTCTCTGTTTGAGGATGATCGCAGCTTCAAGACCTGCAATACCGCCGCCTGCAATGAGTACAGTCTCCGGTTTGTCAGTCACTTTGATCTCGCACTCACGCTCTCTGCCCACTGCCGGGTTGCGGAGACAGGTGATATGCGGACAATCCATATTTGCAAAGCCGTCCAGACATCCCTGATCACAGCCCACGCAGTAATCGATCTCATCGAGACGTCCTTCTCTGGATTTATTCACGAATTCCGGATCTGCCAGCTGTGCACGACCCATAACAACCATATCAACTTTATCTTCTTCTAAGATCTTTTCTGCAAGAGCCGCTGTATTGATACGTCCAACACCTACTGTGATCATGCCGGTCTCTTTACGGATTCTTGCTGCATTTTCGATATTGAATGCCGGCGGAAGATCGATCGGCGGAACCTCAAATTTATTTGCCGGTGTGATTACGTTGCCTCGGGAAACATCGAGTACATCCACGCCTTCTGCCTTGGCAAGTTTACAGAAATCAATCACTTCTTCAATGGTAAGACCGCCTGGGAGATAATCATCATGGGCATCAATGCGCATGAATAACGGCATGTCCTCCGGAATATTGGCACGTACCGCACGAATCACTTCCAATGGGAATCTGCAGCGGTTTTCAAAACTTCCGCCGTATTCATCTGTACGACGGTTGATGCCGCCGGACAGGAAGGAGTGCGGCAGATAATTATGGGCCAGATGGATTTCCATCGTGTCAAATCCGGCTGCAACTGCACGGGCTGCTGCCTTTCCATAAGCTTCTACAACTTCCGCGATCATTTCTTTTGAAATGCCCGGAAGTACTTTACCGCCGCCGAGCGGCATATCGCTTGCTACTAAGATCTGTGCAGTTCTGTCCATACCTACACAGATACTTCCCTGCCATAACTGCAATCCGGCTTTACCGCCTGCTTCATGGATCGCATCAGTCAGTTTCTTCATGCCCGGAATGTAGCAGTCTTCAGAAAGAGAAAGGAAATGTCTCGGAGCGCTCGGTGTATGAACACTACATACTTCTACGATGCTGAGACCTGTTCCGCCTTTGACTCTTGCCACATGATAATCAATGAGCTTGTCTGTTACAAAACTTGTCTTACCGGAAAATTTCGTTCCCATAGCCGGAAGTACAATTCTGTTTTTAAGTTCCAGGTTGCGGATTTTGATCGGTGTAAACAGTTTCTGATACATACGCGTCCTCCTTACTTCATAATATTATACGTTCATTATCGATTATTATGATTATAAGCTGTTCCACGTCTGTACAGTCCATTCGCATTTTAACCAAATTTTTCATTGGTTTTTTGTTGGTTTTCTAATTATTTTACTCATTTTCATGGTATAATATATACAGTTTTCTGATTGTATTCTTATAACAGTGCATAAAACCGTACACCAACGTAACAGTTTCAGGAAAGATGGGATTTTATGAAAATTAATGAAGTGGTAAAAAAGACCGGTATGACCAAACGTACCATTTATTTTTACATAGAAGAACAGTTCATCACGCCGCAGATCAATACCGACAACGGTTACTATATCTTTTCCGATTCAGATGTAGAACGGCTTCTGCTCTTACAACAGCTCCGTAAAGCAGATTTTTCCATCAAAGATATCCATGGCCTTTTAAATCATCCGTCCTCGGTCCATATTTATATGCAAAAGCAGATTGAAAAACTTCGGCAGGAAGAAAAAAATCTTCAGCAAAAAATTCATCTTCTTCGTCAGATTGCCGGTCAGCTGCCTATGCAGGTTTCCTACGACACACTGGCCTCTATTGTAAAAAACACCTCATTTCCGGAACCGAAATTCGATCCGGTGACAACACCGGAAAAAGATGCTGAACTGGTTTGTCTGTATTTGTGGGGTTCTTTTCTTCACAACATTGAAATGACCGAATACCGTCAATTCCTCTGGAACAAACTGCATCAGCAAACCGCGAAATCACATAACCTTGCCATTTACCAGTTAAAAGAGTTTCTGTACTCATTACCGGCAGACCGCATTGACAGTGTGTTTGCTTCCAGGAACTTGCATATCAATAAGATCGTAGCTCTCACGGAGCAAACCATACCTGACTTTGTTGAAGAAATGAAAGTTTATCTGGACAAACAGTCGCAAAGCCTGGCGTTTATCAGCTACTGGAAAGACAATTATGAACAGAATGTAAAGATCACAACTACACTTTATGACTCAGAATTTAATGCCCTGGCCGCCGAACTGAGCCCGTGTTTTTCTACTTACTGTCAAAACATCCACAAATGCTGTCGCCTTTTATATGAATGGCTCCACTCCGAAAGCGGACGGACCACCTACGAAAGACTGGTGGAAAATCTGGATGGATGTATGGATCTGGAAAGCAATCATCATGGCGAACTTGCAGCCATGTTTACGATATAAATCAAAACATATAAAACAAGCCGTCACACAGTCTCTTATCCTTCAGACAAGCACCTGTATGGCGGCTTATTGTTTTTATTTTACTGTCAGCAAATAATTCGCAAACTGCTGTGCCGTACGGCCGGATAATCCGCCGCCGCGCATCTCGAAACGATTTGCCTCGTAGCAGATTTCTTCATCGGTCATCATCTCTTCTGTGATGCCCGCACGTCTTGCAAGCTTCACAGCCATATCATTGAAGCCGGCTTTGTTCGGTTTCGCAAAGAAGATGGATAAGCCGAAACGGTTAACGAGAGACAGCTTCTCCTCCATTGTGTCGGATCTGTGGAGATCTTCGCTGTGTTCCATATCATTTCTGTCTTTCCACGTCTCTTTGATCAGATGTCTGCGGTTGGAGGTTGCGTAGATCAGCACGTTGTCCGGCTTTGTCTCCACGCCGCCTTCGATGACAGCTTTTAAGAATTTGTACTCGATCTCAAACTCCTCGAATGATAAGTCATCCATGTAAATGATGAATTTATAGTTACGGTTCTTGATCTGTGAAATGATCGTGGACAGATTTTTGAACTGGTGCTTATAAATTTCGATCATTCTGAGGCCCTGCGGATAAAACTGGTTCACAATCGCCTTGATGCTGGTGGACTTACCGGTACCGCTGTCACCAAACAGCAGCACATTGTTGGCAGCTTTGCCATCCACGAACGCCTGAGTATTTTCAACCAGCTTCTTTTTCTGCAGTTCGTAACCGATGAGGTCGTCTAACATCACCGCATCCATATTGTTGATCGGCAGGAATCGAACGGAATTATCCGGATTCTCTGCGATACGGAACGCTTTGTTGAGACCGAACATACCTACACCGTAATCTTTGTAAAAATCTGTCACAAATGTAAAGAACTCATCCGCATCTTTTGCAGTCTCCAGTCTTTCGCTGAGAGTACGCACCTTCTCGCTGACATTTTTATTGTACATCAGTTCTTTTTTGCGGATTGCCTGATAGTGAGTCAGGTGGGTAAAACAATCGACTGAGAGCGCCTCCTCGATCCAGGAAAAATCATAGTCAAACAGCTTCATAAACACTTCAAAGTCATGTTTCACAAAACAGTTAACGGTTCCTTCCTGGGCGCCCATTTTCTCACATACAAGGCTGAACGGGTTTTCATTGGTTATGAGAAGGAAGGTGAGATAGTTATGCCAGAGATTTTTATCAAATGCAAACTCTGTACCCAGCATCAGAAGATTCTTTACCTGCCCGAACACTCTGGTTCGGAGGGCATCCTTACTCTCACTTCCGCTTTTTAATTTCTCGCAAATATCAGACAACTGCCAGAGGATAGAATCCTCCGGCAACTGTCCGTATACAAGCAGATTCGATACGATCTGATTCATATATTCTACGCCTGCTCCTTATTCTACGATAGCACCTTTATCTGCAGAAGATACCATCTTCGCATAACGTTTCAGGTAACCGGTCAGTTCTTTCTGCTCTTTCAGTTTCATTGTTGCTTTACGCTCAGCCATCTCTTCATCGGAAACAAGAAGTTTGATGCTGTAGTTCGGAATATCGATGGCGATTTTGTCACCGTCTTTGATGTAGGCGATCGGGCCGCCTGCTGCTGCCTCCGGAGAAATGTGTCCGATTGCTGCGCCACAGGATGCGCCGGAGAAACGACCGTCGGTCAACAGAGCTACGGTTGTATCCAGTTTCATACCAACAATTGCGGATGTCGGGGAAAGCATCTCTCTCATACCCGGGCCGCCTGCCGGACCTTCGTAACGGATCACAACGATGTCGCCCGGAACGATTTTTCCTGCGTAGATCGCTGCAATCGCCTCTTCCTCAGAGTCGAAGCACTTCGCTGTACCTGTATTTACTAACATCTCCGGTTTAACCGCGGAACGTTTTACGATCGCGCCGTTCGGAGCCAGATTGCCGAAAAGAACCGCAAGACCGCCTGTCTTGGAGTACGGATCAGACATCGGACGGATAACTTCTTCATTTTTATTGATCGCTCTTGCCACGTTCTCAGCCACAGTTTTACCTGTTGCTGTAATGCAGTCGCCATGTAACATGCCTGCATCAAG
This sequence comes from Lachnospiraceae bacterium, assembly GCA_017435025.1. Next base: position 10,689 of record JAFSFU010000064.1, read on the forward strand.
AAGCTGCTTTAATACTGCTGAGATACCACCCGCCTGCAAAAGATCCTGCATATGGTGGTGACCAGCCGGAGCAAGGTGGCAAAGGTTCGGAGTCTTCTCACTGATCTCGTTGATCATGTGAAGGTCTAATTTGAGACCTGCCTCATGCGCGATCGCAAGAAGGTGAAGGGCGGAGTTTGTGGAACATCCAAGTGCCATATCGGTTGTAAGCGCATTTTCAAGAGCCTTCTCTGTGATGATATCTCTCGGACGGATGTTCTTCTCTAATAATGTCATAACCTGCATACCTGCAGTCTTTGCAAGACGGATTCTCTCACCGTACACAGCCGGGATCGTACCGTTACCCGGAAGACCGAGGCCAAGAACCTCTGTCAAGCAGTTCATGGAGTTTGCTGTGAACATACCGGAACAGGAACCGCAGCCCGGGCATGCACTGCCTTCAATACGGGCAAGTTCTTCATCATCGATAAGGTTTGCCTTTCTGGCACCAACCGCCTCGAATACACTGTTTAAATCCATCTGGTTGATGGAGAGCATCGGACCGCCAGAAACAAAAACTGCCGGAAGGTTCAGTCTGAGCGCTGCCATCAGCATACCCGGAACGATCTTATCACAGTTCGGGATAAATACGAGAGCATCAAAGCAATGACCCTTAACCATACACTCGATCGTATCTGCGATCAGTTCACGGGAGCTGAGGGAAAATCTCATACCCTCGTGGCCCATGGCGATACCGTCACAAACACCGATGGTATTGAACTCCATCGGAGTACCGCCTGCAGCAAGGACGCCGTCCTTAACCGCTCTGGAAATGGTCTGAAGGTGAACGTGACCCGGTGTGATCTCATTGAAAGAATTCACCACACCAATCAGCGGTCTTCTTAACTGCTCATCTGTATAGCCGTCTGCCTTTAAAAGGGAACGGTGCGGAGCACGTTCCACGCCTAATTTGATCTGATCAGAAATCATATTGCATTTCCTCCATAATTATGGCTTTAGGCCAGACAATAAGGCCTGACCTAAAACCGTTTTTTCTATTTGACTATTTCGCCTCGTCAAGATTCTGAGCTTTCTTCCAGCCCATCTTTTCTCTTAATTCAGCACCTGTCTTAGCTACAAGAGACTCTGCATTTTTTGCTCTTGCTGCGTTGAAGCATGTTCTGCCAACCTGGTTCTCAAGGATCCAGTTCTTAGCGAATGTACCG
>JAFSFU010000065.1 GCA_017435025.1 Lachnospiraceae bacterium
ATGCCAAGGGACGTCAACAGACAACATACAGGTTTTACCAGTGCATTCCATGCATCATAGGAACATGCAGTCAGTTTCCGCAAGGAGCAGGCATGCATTGCCACTAAAAGAATCTCGGAAACCAGCATTCCCCAGAGATATGCAAGAATTCCGAAATGCGGAATCCCGAAGAAGACAAAAAGGAGTCGAAGGGAGAGGGCAGTGAAATTATGGAGGAATGTGATATTGGTTTTCCCGAGTCCGTTTAAGACACTTCCCATGGTCGTTGCCAGATAGAGGAACGGGCAAAGCCATGCAAGGATTGTGATACATGTGCCGGCATCCTGATTTTTGAATACGGCGATTCCCAGTTCCTCGCCGAAGACTGTGAATATTCCGATACAGAGAATTCCTATGTAAAGACTGTAACGAACAGAGAGGGAAAGTGTTTTTGTGATTCCGGAATTATTTCCGGCAGCCTGCTGTCTGGCAATCGTTGGAAGCAAAACAACTGCCAGAGAATTTGTGATGGCAGACGGAAACATAATGAACGGCATCGCCATACCGGTGAGTACTCCGTACAAGCTGACAGACTGAGAAGCGGTCAGGCCAAACAGTTCCAGGCGGTTGGGGATAAAAATTGCTTCGGCACTTTGCATCAGGTTCATGACAAGACGGTTGGCCATCAGGGGGGCAGCTAAAGTCAGGAGTGGTCCGGTGGAGGAGAGGATCATGCGGATCCATGCGCCTGTACGCGAAGATATATGTCCTGATTTTACAAAATGTGTATGAGGGAATCTGGTTTCGGAGAAAATGAAAAAGGCCAGCAGAACAAAGAGAGCGGAGGCTGCTTCTCCTGCGGCAAGTCCCAATACGGCCACGAGAGGCGTTACAGCTCGCCCTTCGGCATACCGGATATCAGCGATTAAAAAGACGGTAAAGATTCGAACACACTGCTCAAGAAGCTGCGCGACAGCCGGAAGCTGAACCTTTTCTTTTCCATAGAAATAACCGCAGATGCAGGCGTGGACAGCCGTACAGGGAATGGCCAGTGCCAGCGCAGGAAGAAGCGGTGTACATTGTGGTTCCATTAAAATATGCAGGGCAATATAATCAGAATGCGTGGCGATTCCAAGAGCCAATGCGAGTGCCAAAGAGAAGGAAATCAGAAAACCGGTAAATAGTGTTTGCTTTGCCTGCTCCGGTTTTGCGGCAGTGAATCTGGAAATAGCGGTCTGGATCGAACCTGCACACAGGGAGAAGCAGATTCCATAAACCGGAAAGATCATCTGGTATAGCCCCAGACCTTCCGCACCTATGGTACGAGAGAGGAAAATGCGATAAAAGAAACCAAGGACTCGCGATAGAAAACCGGCGGCGGTGAGGAAGAGAGTGCCGAAGATCAGTGTATGTTTTTGAAAATATTCAGTCATGAAAACTCCGGAACGGGGCAGAATTATCATAGTATATGAACCGTCTGAATGGAATATCATTATATTTTTCTAAATTATGACGAATACAGTTGAAATGAAGCGGGGGTTTCATATATAATGTAAGGTAGTCTCAACTAATATGAGACATAAATATAGAAGTAGATGAGGCTTTTAACCTGTATTTACGGAAAGGCGGATTTATGAAAAAGGTAATTTATCTTGACAACGCAGCCACAACAAAGGTGCGTCCGGAAGTTGTGGAGGCAATGCTTCCGTTCTATACGGAGCATTATGGAAATCCATCTTCTGTGTACGAGTTTTCTACACCGTGCAAGAAGGCAATGGCCCACACAAGAGAAGTAATTGCAACAGCTCTCGGAGCAAGAACAGAAGAAATTTATTTTACCAACGGAGGAACGGAGTCTGATAACTGGGCTTTGAAAGCTGCAGCGGAGGCTTATGCATCCAAAGGTAAACACATCATTACAACAAAAATTGAACATCACGCGATCCTTCACACCGGCGAGTATTTAGAGAAGAACGGTTACGAAGTGACGTATCTTCCGGTTGATGAAAATGGTATCGTGGATCTGGAGGCATTAAAAAATGCGATCCGTCCGGATACAATTCTGATTTCTGTGATGTTTGCAAATAATGAGATCGGTACGATTGAGCCGATCAAGGAGATCGGTGCGATCGCGAAGGAACACGGGATCCTGTTCCACACTGACGCGGTTCAGGCATTTGGTCATGAACCGATCAATGTAGATGAATACCATATCGATATGTTAAGTGCCAGTGCCCATAAACTGCATGGACCGAAAGGCGTTGGTTTCCTTTATATCAGAAGAGGATTAAAGCTTCGCTCCTTTATCCACGGAGGTGCGCAGGAAAGAAAGCGCCGTGCCGGTACTGAAAATGTTCCGGGCATTGTCGGTCTTGGAAAATGTGTGGAACTGGCAGTGGCTTCTATGGAAGAAACCAAGAAGAAAGAAACGGAACTTCGCGATTATCTGATCGAGCGTGTGATGAGTGAAATTCCGTACACAAGACTGAATGGACATCGCACTCAGAGACTTTCCAACAACGCAAACTTTGCGTTCCAGTTTATTGAGGGTGAATCCCTTTTGATCATGCTGGATATGGCCGGAATCTGCGGTTCTTCCGGCTCCGCCTGCACATCCGGATCGCTGGATCCGTCCCATGTGCTTCTGGCGATCGGCCTTCCGCACGAGATTGCCCATGGTTCCCTGCGACTCACTTTGAGTGATGAAACGACAAAAGAGGATATCGATTATACCGTGGAAAATCTGAAGAGAATTGTTGAAAAGTTACGCTCCATGTCCCCACTTTATGAGGACTTCGTAAAGAGCAGAGAGAAAAAGGAGAAATAAGTATGTACTCAGAGAAAGTTATGGACCACTTTCAGAATCCGAGAAATGTGGGTGAAATAGAAGGCGCAAGCGGTGTTGGTACCGTTGGAAATGCAAAATGCGGCGATATCATGAGAATTTATCTGGATATTGACGATGAGACACGTGTGATCAAGGATTGCAAGTTTAAAACATTCGGCTGCGGTGCTGCTGTGGCAACAAGCAGCATGGCAACGGAGCTGGTGATCGGAAAGACTATCGGGGAAGCAATGAAAGTTACCAATAAGGCAGTTATGGAGGCCCTTGACGGTCTTCCGCCGGTAAAGGTACACTGTTCTCTTCTGGCTGAGGAGGCAATTCATGCGGCTCTCTGGGATTATGCAGAGAAGAATGGTATCAAGATCGAAGGTTTAGAGAAACCGAAGTCTGATATCAGTGAGCATGAAGAGGACGAGGAATATTAATTTATGGCAAAAAAGGTAGTAGTAGGCATGTCTGGCGGCGTCGATTCTTCGGTCGCCGCCTGCCTTTTAAAAGAACAGGGATATGATGTCATCGGTGTCACCATGCAGATCTGGCAGGAGGAAGAACCGGAGCAGGTGGAGGAAAACGGCGGCTGCTGTGGACTGAGTGCCGTGGATGATGCCAGACGGGTGGCATGGTCACTGGATATCCCCTACTATGTGATGAATTTCCGCAAGGAATTTAAAGAATGTGTCATGGACTATTTCGTGGATGAGTATCTTCACGGACATACACCGAATCCGTGCATTGCATGTAACCGGTATGTGAAATGGGAAGCACTTTTGGCGCGCAGCATGGAAATCGGGGCAGATTATATCGCAACCGGTCATTACGCCAGAGTGATGCAGCTTCCGAATGGAAGATATACCATACAGAATTCTGTGACCGCTGCCAAAGACCAGACCTATGCGCTCTATAACCTGACACAGGAGCAGCTGAGCCGCACTTTGATGCCGGTCGGTGCTTATACGAAGGATGAGATCCGTCAGATTGCGGAATCCCATGGTCTGGAAGTGGCAAAGAAAAAAGACAGCATGGAAATCTGTTTTATTCCGGACAACGATTATGCAGGTTTCATTGAACGAAATGTGGAAGAAGTTCCGGGACCGGGTAATTTTGTGGATATGGACGGAAATGTGATCGGTCGCCACAAGGGAATCACCCATTATACCGTGGGCCAGCGAAAAGGATTGAATCTTGCCATGGGACGTCCGGTGTTTGTGACAGAAATCCGACCGGAGACCAACGAGGTTGTCATTGGTGATAACGAGGATGTTTTCTCTGACCGTTTGATTTGCGGGAATGTAAACTGGATGGCAGTGGACGGACTGCACGGTGAAGAAAAAACAGTGATGGCGAAAATTCGCTATAGTCATAAAGGCGCTCCCTGTGTGATCCGTGAACTGGAAGACGGACGTGTGGAATGTCGTTTCGAGACACCGCAGAGAGCGATCACGCCGGGACAGGCTGTGGTATTTTATGAAAACGATTATGTATTCGGAGGGGGTACGATCCTATGAGCGGTATGAGAATAGGACAGAAGCCCCTCCGGCTTCTTGTTTTAGCGGCTGTGATGATTGCCGTTCTGACTGGATGCGGAAGTTCCGGTTATCAGGCAGCGGAGCTGCTGGATACGACAGCGGCATCGACTCAGGAGGGGCCGACGGTGGTTTCCATTGGGGGAACTGCAATCGAGCCGGGGCTTGTGACGGGCGATGAAGATGCAAGGTCCGCGGATGGAGAGGCTGACACGGACGAGACATTGGAAGAAACAATTGTTTACGAAGAGGTTCAGGACCGGATCATTGTTACTGCGGATGTGTTGAACGTCCGAAAAACAGACAGTACAGATGCAGGAATTTACGTACAGCTCCCACAGGGAGAGATTCTTGAACGCACCGGTTTTAACGAAGAATGGTGCCGCGTTATTTACGACGGAGAAGTTGCCTATGTAGCTGCGGATATGGTAGAATTATATGAGGAGCCGGAAACAGAAGAAACCGATGAGTCTTTTGAGAGTGATGAATCGCTTCCGGCTGATGAAAATTCGGAAGATGGTATTGCAGCCGCTTCTTCGGAACGCACAGTCGGAATAGGCACAGAACCGACAGAAATGCAGGCTCCGTTTAACGGACATGTGGTGGCCATTGATGCCGGTCATCAGGCAAAAGCCAATGCAGAAAAGGAACCGATCGGACCGAATTCGGAAACGATGAAAGCGAAAATGCCGGAAGGTGCGGTAGGGGCTGCAACGGGAGTGGAAGAGTATGAACTGACTCTGACGGTGGCACAAAAGCTGGAGACAAGACTCAAACAGCTTGGCTACAAAGTTGTGATGATTCGAAACGGCCATGATGTGAATCTGAGCAATGCGGAACGATCTGAGATTGCCAATGAAAGTGATGCGGATATTTTTATCCGTCTTCATGCAAATTCCATGGACAACTCAAGCGTTTACGGAGCACTGGCGATGTGTATGACGGAGTATAATCCGTACAATTCAGAATTGCACAGTCAGAGCTATAACCTTTCGAAAAAAATTATTGATAACATCTGTGCACTGACGGGCACGAAGAACCGTGGTGTACAGAAGGTAGATAACTCCAGCGCGATCAACTGGTGTGAGATTCCGGTTTCTGTAGTGGAAATGGGATTCTTAACCAATCCGGATGAAGACCGCTGGCTGCAGGATGAGGATTATCAGGGCAAGATCGTGACCGGTATTGCAAATGCTGTAGATGCCTATTTTGCAGAAGGAAATCAGGGGTAACTGATAAAACCAACAATTGTTGAGCAGTATTCAGACAGTGGAGGTACGAGTATGACGATCAGCGAAAAATTTTCCCGACTTGGCATTGATAATGCACCGGGACAGGAGGCGTTACAGAAGACGCAGGCATTGGAACTGCGCGGAGACCCGATTTCGGGCCCGGCAGTCGATTTCTCTCATGGTGATGTGGATGCCCACAAACCGACACCGGGCAGCTTTGAAGTGTTTGCCAACGGCGTAGAAGAAGGAGCGGCTCAGGCATATACACCGTATCGTGGAAGAAAGACAGTTCTTGAGCATGTGGCGGAACACCTTTCTGCATTTACCGGTGCGAAGATTGACCCGGCAGAGAATGTGATCCTGACACCGGGTACACAGGGAGCTTTGTTCCTGGCAATGGGTGCCAATATTATGCCTGGAGATAAGATCGCGATTATGGAGCCGGATTATTTTGCAAACCGCAAAATGGTAGAATTCTTCCATGGAGAACTGGTTCCGATCAAGATGGATTACATGAGTGTAAAAACCGGTTCCGGTATTGATCTGGCAGCTCTTGAAAAAGCGTTTGCCGATGGTGTGAAGTTATTCCTCTTCTCCAATCCGAACAATCCGGTGGGCTGTGTATATACATATGATGAGATTATTACCATCGCAGCGCTTGCTAAAAAGTATGATGTGACACTGATCGTCGATGAATTGTATACAAGACAGGTTTATCCGGGCACACCGTATACACATCTCTGCGCACAGAAAGAGATTCCGGATAATCTGATCACAATTATCGGACCTTCCAAGACCGAATCCCTTAGCGGATACCGTCTCGGTGTGGCATTTGGTACAGCTTCCATCATTGAAAGAATGGAAAAACTGCAGGCTATTATGGCACTTCGCTGCAGCGGTTACAACCAGGCTGTATTCTTTACCTGGTTTAACGAGCCGGAGGGCTGGCTGGAGGACCGTGTGAAACAGCACATAGAAATTCGTGATGCGATCATGGAAAAACTGAATGTTGTTCCTGGTGTGTCTGCAAGACCGACAGAAGGCGGCAGCTATCTGTTTGTGGAGATTCCGGAACTGGATGTGACACTGCACCAGTTTATCCGCATTGTTCGTGAAATGGCAAATGTGATCGTAACACCTGGTACCGAATTCGGACCGCAGTTCCTGCATCATTTCCGTATTAATTTCTCCCAGGACAAGGAGAAGGCGGTCGCTGCAATTGAGCGGTTGCTGGCAATTATGGAGCGTTACAGAAAGCAGTAGAAGGGACGCCGGGAAAACGGCAGAAAGAGGTATGATATGGGTAAAGAAGCAAATCCGATTCCGCAGGGTAAATATGTTCCGGC
>JAFSFU010000066.1 GCA_017435025.1 Lachnospiraceae bacterium
CCGGCTGGTTGTCCTGGTGCTCCATCGATACATGGCAAACTCAGACTCATACGCACTCGTATTGGAAGTTTTCATAAAGGTCTCAAATGCCTCATTTGTTGTAAGATTCAATGTCTTTCCGTTTTCACAGATTTCTGTTGCTCGAAGGTATGGAGTCGCCGAAGCTTCCCCCCCCCAGAACGTACCGTCTGTTCCATGACCACAGGACGTGGAATAATAGAACGCTTCCACTGGGACATCATTATAGGCAAGCACCTGTCCGTATGTCTCATTGACAGCTCTGTCCGTAGCCTCAAAGGTATCCGTATTGTTATAAACCTGGAAATTGGTGCTGTCATCCACATGGGCACCATACTGGGAGTATGTATTGTTCTGGATCTGTCTCCAGGCATACGTGCGCGCACATACTGCCTGCGCCTTCAATGCTTCTAATTCATAACTTGCAGGCATCTCACTTGGCACGACACGTTTTAGGTATTCCTCCAATTCTGCCTCATTGAGAAGCAGCAGGCCATCCGTTTCCTTCGTGATTTCTATATGTCCGGTATATACCGGGTTTCCCTGGTTTCTTTCGATGGAGGAAATGGTTATCATTCCATCACCATTTTCTGATCGGAACACCAATCGTCCCGTTTTCAAACGATCATCATCATTTTTTATCGTTATCATATCTCCTGCCGGCACAGATTGCGATTTTTTATCAGAACCAACTCCGTATTCCAAAACAGCTGCCGTATCGCAGCTCATCACAACCTCTGAATGGAACAGAGATCGAAAACCATCATTCATCAGCAGTACACGGATATGGTCCATTTCCGGTTTTTCGGTCGTCAGCGCAGCGCATATCTCACCGTTTGCTACCACAAATTTCTGCATCTTATATCCAACCAGAATATCTTTTTTCTGCTGTTCCCTCAACACTCCATAAGTACGATAGATCTTGAAATTATCTGCCAGCGGAACATTTCCGTAACCTTCGATTTCAATTTCATGATCTCTGACCGCCAGAACGGTACCCGATATCGTATCTTTCTTTAAAACCAGACGATTGGGTTTTCCCTTTTTCAGATACAGGTCACCCACCTGTCCGGAAATCTCTTCCGCGTTCTTCAGAACACCCTTTACCGGAAATTCCTTCTGCACATTTCCAATAAAGACTGTTACCGTCTGATTCTCGTATCCGGAAATCCAGGCGTTCTCATAAACGATTTCCTCTGAAACCATCTCTTCTACCTTCAGAATATCCTGATCACGCACCAAAACACGAATTCTGCGATCCATATATCGGTCCAGTGAAAGTCCCTCGAACATGAATTTTCCATCCTTTGTATATGCCGTCCATGCGGCGGCTGTATCCACGTTATCCGGCGTTCCGTAGAGGTCTGTCTCAACCTCTTTTACATTACCTTCCGGATCCGCAGCTTTCAAAAACGCTTCATAAAACTGCCAAAATTCCGCCCGTTTCACTGCCTTTCGGTTTTTTCGGCTGCCCGGCTCAGTCAGATACTCTTTAAACGCTGAATCATCCTTTCCACCAAATGCCGCTATCCATTGGGTCAGCTCCCCATAAGTAACCGGAGAAAGCGCATAATTTTCCGTCACCGGATTCTCTTCCGGATTCAAAAATTTCTGTGCAAACAGATAATCCATATATTTTACATACCACTCACCTTGCAGTTCCACAGAAAAGCAGGATTGGTTTGGTCCCATTTCAATCACCTGTTCTTTTGACACCATAGCAAGAGCCACTGCTTTTGATGCAGTTGCCCTGGAAACCCCGCTTTCTTTTGGCTCCAATGCCACAATAACGATTAGCAGGGTGACGATTATTGTCGTCATCCCTGCCATCCAGTTGATCAATTTTCGTTTTTCGTTCATAGCACCTCTTATTATTTCCTGATATAGGTTCCCTTATCCTCATCGATCTTACGCAGATCGTAGTAATCTCTTGTATCCGGAGAGAGATTTTTCTTTCGAAGGAAATGGTACTGTAATTTTGAAAACAGATCAAATATTACAGCTGTAAACGGTACTGCTATGATCATTCCAACAAATCCTAACAGTCCACCAAATACCAGAATTGAAAACAATACCCAGAAACTGGAAAGTCCGGTTGCGTTTCCTAGGATTCTCGGACCTAAAATATTTCCGTCAAACTGCTGAATCACAAGAATCAGCAGAAGGAACACAAGACACTGCATTGGGCTTACAAGAAATACCAAGACCGCACTTGGAATAGCTCCGATAAATGGTCCAAAAAACGGAATTATATTCGTAACCCCCACGATAACGCTGATCAGCAGTTCGAACGGAAGGTGCAGCAGTTTCATTGCAAAAAAACAAAGGATTCCAATGATCAAAGAATCAATCAGTTTGCCGATAATGAATCCGGAAAACACCTTGTGGATATAACGAAATTCATCTACCGTTTCATTCGCAACACGAAGCGGAAGGAAAGCATAGGCAATCTTCTTGCACTGTGCACTCAGTCGGTCCTTAATATTTAACAGATAGACCATAACAATCAGACCAATAAACAGATTCTTGGCCAGATTCACAAGGCTCATTACGCTGTTTGAAACACTGCCCACAATCTTTTCCAGATTCTGCAAGCTCTCTAAATTCTCAAGATTAGGGATCAGGCTGCTGGCTGCCCAGTTCCTAAGGCTTTCAACCATCTGCTGATAGATGTCAAGTACCGCCTCTTCCAACGGCGGATTGTTTGCAAATACACCTGTCAGCCAATCATAAATATTCTGCACATACACCGGCATTGTCTCGATAATACCGAGAATACTCTCGTACAACTGTGGAATCACCAGATACAGCAGACTGACAACCACCACCATCAAAAAGAGAACACTGGCACATGTTCCTGCTGTTTTTCCAACCCATGCAGACAACTTTTTATTCTTTGTAATCTTTGCTGCAAATTCCTCTGAGTAGTTCCTTGCCATATTAAAAATCGGTGAAACCAAAAACGCCAGAACCGCACCATAAATAATTGGTGATAAAATCAATAACAGGTTATCACAAAATAATGAAATCGCATCCCGCTCCAAAATCAGGAAGATGATCAACAAAGGAATCATAATAACAAAAACTGCTGTCAGACCCCAATAAATGTATTTTTGAAACCGATGTTCTTTCATAATTTCTCTTTCTCCTTCGCAGTACGTTAATAACTCTTAGCACCCGTATATATGAGTAAAGCAGCGATCACTCGCTGCTCTTTATCTTTCGCAATCCCAAAATGCCGGTTCCTGTATAATTGACGCCTAGCCTTGCTAGGTGGGTGACCGCACTTAAACATCTGCCTTCCACTCGAAGGAGGCCTGACATCCGCTTAAAAATATAGGAATCCCGTTTGTCAAAATGTAGGTTCAAAATAGACAGGAGTGTCGAGCATCCCAGGAATTGCAATTCATCTATGTCATGACACAATTATATCGCATACAGACGCATTTTTCAAGTTCCATTTGCTTCCTATCTTCTTACAATTTTCGCAAATATACACGTTTTTGAGAACCTTTCAATGAAACCGATTAGAATTAAAAAATCCCGCCCGCAGAAATTTCCACGGGCAGGACCTTTATCCTTTAATACCTATTTAAAAAACTCATGCTGTTCATGTTTGAACAGGAAATCTAAATGATTATCGAACCAGCGTACGTTGCTGCCTGCCGATGCTCTTCTGTTCATAAAATACAGAGCACCTTCTGACGGATCTTCTCCATTTAATGCGCGATCAACGGCATATACGGTTTCACCGGTCACTTTGCATCTGTTGATCGAACCGTTTGATACCGGAGAAAACTGATGCCTCTGGTACACAACATCTCTTACCGTATCCGGGAACTTTTCACTTTCCATCCGGTTCAGAATTACATTTGCAACTAAGATCTTGCCCTTCGTGTCGCAATTGCCGGCCTCAGCCTGAACAATCTTTAAAAGAACCTGATACTCATCTTCGGAAAGTTCCCTCTTTCGATCTCTTGAAATTTCTTTCTCTTTCTCCTCTGCTTCCTTTTCATCAGAATCCACAAATTCCAAAACTTTTACCGGCTTTGGTGCTTTCGGATCAACAAAATCTAATGTCTTAACTACAACGTCCTCTTTACGTATTTTGGTGGCTTTTTTTGTCTCTGCTGTTACATCATTGTTTTCTGTCATTGACTCCTCAACAACAGCGTTCTCCAGTTCTGTCTCTGTCTCCTGTGTATGTACCGAAGTCTCCGCAAATGCTACCATTGTGCTTCCTCCGGCTCCCTGAAAACCTCCAATTGCAAATGTCAACATAGTCACAGTTGCAATACCAGCAGACAAGAGTCTGGCATATGTCTGTTTCATAAGACTTTTCTTCTCTCCAATCTTCGTCACTTCGCCGTGGTGACGATTTTACTTGTATTTCACCCGTCTTCCGGATGTTCGCTGTGATTATAGGAGAATGAAGGTCAAAATGTCAATAAGCCTTTTGCATTTTTGTTGCATTTACCAACGACTTTTTTACCATCTGTAATTCTTTTTTAACATTTTGCAATAAAAAAACCTTGATTTTACAAGGTTTTTTGTTAGGAATAGCAGATATGCTGTTTTGAATTTGTTACAACTTTGTTACATTTTAAGTCCCACTTTGTCCCTGATTTCAGGTTAATCCCTTCTTATGTCAACCATTTTTAGGTCAATTCTGTAACAACAGCACCCACATAGTCTCTCAGATCATTCGGAGAAAGAAGCACCTGAACGCCTCTCTGACCTGCGCTGACAGCAATTTCTTCGTATCTTAAAGCACTCTGATCCACATATGTTGGGAACTTTTTCTTCATTCCAATCGGTGAACATCCCCCACGGATGTAGCCGGTAACAGATAATAAATCCTTCATCGGAAGCATCTCCACTTTCTTATCACCGGCTGCCTTTGCCGCCTTTTTCAGATCCAGTTCATCATCGACCGGAATGCAGCAGACAAGATATCCAGTACGTTCACCCTTTAAAACCAGCGTCTTAAAAACACTGCCGTGATCTACCCCCAAAAGGTCTGCTGCATGACTTCCGGACAGATCATTTTCATCCACCGGATACTCTTTTACATGATAGGATATTTTCGCTTTGTCCAATAATCTCATGACATTGGTTTTGATATTTTTTGCCATTTTTAATGCCTTTCTTCCATAATATAAATCATAGGTTCAAAAAATCCGGCACCTGCACTTGCAGATGCCGGAACATATTATTTTTGATTACTGGCAGTTCTGTGCCTCTACAGACTGCGGCTTCATATTATCCAGCTGACTTCTCCAGAAATCCATTCTTGTACGGAACTGTGCATCAGCTAACTCTGTAAGCATCTTTTCAGCCCAATCCCACGCGCGCTGTGCCTGCTGACATGTGTAATCATTAAGCAGCTGTCTTGCGTATGCTTCGTTGGTATCTTTCAGAGCAAGATATGCCTGATCGATCATCGGCTTCACAGCAGTCCACTCCGCTTCCAGTTCTTTAATGGAAGTATGTACCTTTTCCTGACAATACTGGTAATCAAATTCCATTACATCCTGCAGTCTGCGGAATGCCCAGTATGCGAAATTAGAGTCATATTTAAACTCAGACTCATCCACATAAAAATGTGTCAGCTGGGATGCCTGATAGTTCATCCACTCATAGCCCTTCGGAAGAGTTGTGATTCCAAAATACCACGGTACGTACGGTGCCGCACACGGTCTTGGGAAGGAACGCCATACGCAGGAAAGATTTACCTCGTCATGGAACTCCACAATCTCAGATGCACATGTTGTATCACGGCAGATACCGTAACGGTGCGGACTCATAGTCGGATCCTCTTTCAAATCCTCTTCCAGTTCCATATAATGGGAACGAAGCACTTCCTTCAGATCCTCAACGCCATACTTCTTCGGTGCCTTTACAGAGAATGTTCTATAAGGCATTCTCTCACCAACAAGCTTAGACCAGGCAAGATCAGAGCGGTCTGCATTGGATTTGATCAGCTCCAGATCATGCTGATAAGCCAGTGCAAAATCAAAATCAGAGTAATCGCCCTCTACTGCCGGTGTATACCAGCCGTGACGCATCGGATATGCTACCAGATCCTCAGACCAGTAGAAATTCTTGTGCTCTGTGTCATTAAAATCGATCTGGTGGATTGTGTACCAGTTCGGGATATAATATACTTCATCGTCGCCGACTCTCTGTGCTGCATAGTTGTGACCGGTTGTTGCCTGGAATACCCATGCCTCGTCCTTGTCACAGATATGGTAACAGCGGCTGCTGCGGTATCCGTACTCCTCGCAGAGAGCTGCTGCCACTTCCACGCCTTCACGGGCAGTCTTCGCACGCTCCGCGATCAGACGACGGAGTGCATAACCCATACCATCTTTCATCTTCTCGTCATCGCTCACCTTGGAACCAACACAGCTGTCAGTTACCACTGCAACGCCCCACTCATTAAAGAAGCTGTCCGCGAACGGCTCACCGCCGATACCCTTTGTTGTACGAAGCTCTGTCCATGTATATGCCCATGTCTCCGGAACCTGCGGAATCACTGCACTTCCGTCACGGAATGTGAGCACTTCACCTTCTGCATGTTTCACTCTCGGCACTACATGCACCTGTGTAATACATTCCATATCATCTTCATTGTGACCCACAAGAACATGACCTGTCTTGGACGCATTCTTACCTACGATGATGGTACTGCAGTTATCAAATTCCATAATTACATTCTTAATCTCACTCATTTGTATCTTTTCCTCCTAACAAGTGATACGCTCAATAATTGATACTCTTATCATACCACAAAACGGATGGGATGGACATATTTTTTGATAAAAATAAAAAGACCTTTCCATGTCTATCAATTGCGATAAACATCGAAAGGTCTATATTTCATACGGGAAACCCGAACTCCGCTTCGCTACGTTTGGGTAGCGCTCGCTTCACTCGCTTTATTCATCCCAGTTGTGGTAAACGTTCTGCACATCGTCATCTTCGTCGAGAAGACCGAGAAGTCTGTTCATCTTCTTCACTGTCTCATCGTCGTTTGCTTCTACCCAGTTCTGCGGGATCATAGTAACCTCTGCCTGAAGCATCGGGATACCAGCTTTTTCAAGTGCCTCACGAACCTCACTGAAGGAATCCGGATCAGTGATCACTTCGAAGCTGTCCTCTTCCTC
>JAFSFU010000067.1 GCA_017435025.1 Lachnospiraceae bacterium
GGCTGATGGAAACAGAAGTGGTCGCAACGGCACCCATGGAACCAACCATCGCAGTGTCCACAGCCTGGACCAGAGAGGTTAATGCCTGTTCCAAAAAGATCGGCCAGGAAAGAGCCAGGATCGTCAGCCATGGATTTCGATTTTCATCTACAATGGAATATGTATTTTTCTTTGCATCACTCATACGTTTTCTCCTTTTTGATGTTGCTAAAACGGAGAGATTAAATTTTTAAGGACTCCTTACTTAAATCCCAGACCTTGGAAACCAGACCGTCGTAGAACTCCGGTTCATGACAGATCAAAAGAACAGCACCTTTGTACTCTTTTAACGCACGTTTCAGTTCTTCTTTTGCATCCACATCCAGATGGTTGGTCGGCTCGTCCAGAAGAAGGATATTGGTCTCGCGGTTCATCAACTTGCAGAGGCGAAGCTTTGCCTGCTCACCACCGGAGAGAACACGAACCAGACTTTCGATATTTTTTGTGGTCAGACCGCATTTTGCCAGAGCAGAGCGCACCTGATACTGGGTGTAGGACGGATATTCCTTCCAGATCTCCTCAATACAGGTATTGTTGTTTCCCGGAGCCATCTCCTGCTCAAAGTAACCGATATATAAATAATCACCCTGCTCAACGGAACCGGAAATCGCCGGGATCAGACCTAAAATACTCTTTAAGAACGTGGTCTTACCGATACCGTTGGCACCAACGATCGCAATCTTCTCTCCGCGTTCCATAGCGAAATTTAACGGTTTTGAAAGCGGCTCGTCATAACCGATCACCAGATCCTTTGTCTCAAAGATCATCTTTCCGGCAGCTCTCGCATTAAGGAAGTTGAACTCTGGCTTCGGTTTTTCTTTCGCCAGTTCGATCACTTCCATCTTGTCCAGTTTCTTCTGACGGGACATCGCCATGTTTCTGGTAGCAACACGCGCTTTATTTCTCGCAACAAAATCCTGAAGCTCCGCAATCTCCTGCTGCTGACGCTTGTAAGCAGCCTCCATCTGGCTCTTCTTCATCTCGTAAACTTCCATAAACTTGTCATAGTCGCCTACATAGCGGTCCAGTCTCTGATTTTCCATATGATAGATCAGGTTGATAACGCTGTTTAAGAACGGAATATCGTGGGAGATCAGGATGAATGCATTCTCGTACTCCTGAAGATATCGCTTTAACCACTCGATGTGCTGCACATCCAGATAGTTGGTCGGCTCGTCCAAAAGCAGGATATCCGGCTTCTCAAGCAGCAGTTTAGCCAGAAGGACTTTCGTTCTCTGACCGCCGGACAGTTCATCTACATCCTTGTCCAGACCAATCTCATCCAGGCCGAAGGCATGTCCGATCTCTTCCACCTTGGAATCGATAACATAGAAATCATGGGTCATCAAAAGATCCTGGATCGTACCAAGTTCTTCCATCATGGAGTTCATCGTATCCTCATCGGCCTCGCCCATCTTGTCGCAGATCTCGTTCATACGTGCTTCCATCTCAAACAGGAACGCAAAGGCGCTCTTTAAGACATCGCGGATCGTCATTCCTTTTTCCAGAACCGTATGTTGATCCAGGTAACCAACGCGGACATTCTTAGACCATTCCACTTTACCTTCATCCGGCATCAATTTATCCGTAATAATATTCATGAATGTGGATTTACCTTCACCGTTGGCACCGATGAGGCCAATATGCTCACCCTTTAACAGGCGGAAAGACACATCATGGAAAATCGCACGGTCACCAAAACCGTGGCTTAAGTGTTCAACATTTAAAATACTCATAGTAATAACTCCTTTATTCGGGGTTTTAAGGCGCTAATGCCCTATTTTTTATTGTATCATGCTGAAGGAAGTTTAGGCAAGTGAAAAGGTCCACATTTCGCTTGCCCGACACGTTTTCTTCACTCCACCGAAAAAACGGTTGTCAACAACTATCTTACCTCTTAAAATGATATATAGATCAATGACAGAAAGGACTCCCTGCTATGAACGAAACATTAAAAACCATCAAAAACCGTTACTCCTGCCGCAGTTTTACAGGGGCAGCGATTGAAAAAGAAAAAGTCGAGGCAATTGCACTTGCCGGTGTTCAGTCTCCGAGCGGTCTTAACCAGCAGCCGTGGAAAGTTGTTGTTTTACAGAATAAAGAAATGATTGACGAAATGGACGCAGCACTGATGAAAAAGCTGTCCGAGCAGGAAGACCGTTCCGCTTATGACAGAATGATGGGAAGAGGCGGCAAGGTATTTTACAATGCGCCATGCATGTTTGTTATCGCAAAACTTCCCGGAAAAGATATGGACTGCGGCATCGTTTCTGAAAATATGGCTTTGGCCGCAAGTTCTTTAGAACTTGGCAATGTTATCTGCGGTATGGCCGGTGTTCTCATCAATGATGAGATTGGAGCAAAATATAAAGAAATGCTGATTCCGGAAGGCTATGAATTCGGCGTAGCTCTGTTAGTCGGCTATCCAACTGTTCCAAATGGCACTCCGCACGAACCGGATACATCAAAAATTATCTATATTGAATAAAAGCATACAATGGCTGCCTCTTTAAACCTCAGAGGCAGCCATCGTTTTATTTATATAATTCTTTCATCTTCTCCAACAGTTCATACCGCCCTTTTGCAAACGGATGGTTCGCTTTATGACGGTCACTTCCGGCACTCGGAAGCAAATGATATTTCTCCGCCAAACCATTCAAAAACCGAATCCGTGCATCACAGTAATCGCGGTAGTACACTTCAATCCCCAGCGGTGCATCCGATGCATTTCGAAACCGCATGACCAGTTCCTGTATCTGCTCGTCGGTAAACTTATAGTGATACGGATGTGCTAAAATGGGAAAACCGCCGTATCTGCAGATTTCCCGCACGCAATCTTCCATATCAATATATTTGATACAATCAAGGGAATGGATAAAGTGCGGGGATTTATTTCCGATCCAGCGATCCATGGCATCTGCCCGATTCTTTGCATACCTCTTTTCAACCAAAAGGTCTGCAATCTGCGTCCTTCCGAATTGACTGGAATCCGGATAATGCTCCTTCAATTCTTCCATAGACACATCCATGCCGAGCATATTTAGTTTTTTGAGAATCGCTTCGATATAAGCCAGCTTGTTGACACCTTCATAAATGGAAAAAATCTCCGGGGACATGCCCTCAAAAAACAGACCAACGATGTGGACTTCCGCTTTCTTACCTTGTCCATAATGGTAGGTAGTGCTAAACTCCACACCCGGAATAATCTCCAAACCATCGTCCCATTTCGATTGCGTTATCGCAACATAATTATGATCTGTGATCGCAATCGCAGAAAGCCCCGCTTGCTTAGCATCTGTAACAGTTTCCTCCAAGCTCCGTTCTCCATCCGAGAATTTCGTATGTACATGCAAATCGATATAACGCTCTTTATTTTCCATACAGTTACTCCCCCTTACACGTCCCTGTATTGATAATAGTATTATTATATCGAATAATTCTAAAAATGAGAAGAGGAAATTGATATTTTTCTATCAATCTCTCTTCTCATTTTTCAGTCGCTTAGAATCGTAAGGATAGGCAGCTGAGACCACCATCCAGTTTTCGATACTCAGATGTATCTGTTACGATCACCTCATATCCGGCATCGCGCACAGCCTTTTCCACCTTTGGGAATCCGGCAGGTACGATTACCTTATTATTAACCCAGATACAGTTTGCAGCATAAGCTTCATCGTCCGGTATGATAATAAGGTTTGCATCTTTGAACTCTTCTTTCTCAATAAACTCACCGGATACAAGGAATGTATTATTTTCCAAATAGTTTACGCCTGTCTTCAAGTGGAGCACCTTCTCCAGTGAAACTTCTGAACCGCTCAGTCCAAAGCTCTCTAAAATCTCCACAAACTGACGGATTCCTTCTTCATTGGTTCTTGCAGAACGGCCTACGTAAAAATGGTCTCCCACCATCATCACGTCGCCACCCTCTAATGTGCCAGGACTCTCAATATATGCAATCTGTTCATCCTCATAAAATTTTCTGATTGCTTCCACGATATAAGCTTTTTCTCCGTTTCTGGATGGTGCGCCCGGATTTGTGATGATCGCACATTTCCTGGTCAGAACAGCTACGTCCTCAACAAAACATGCATCCGGGTACTCTTCCAGTGCCTCCAGTTCGGTCACCTGAACGCCACACTGTTTTAACGCTTCAATATATGCATCATGCTGTTTCACAGCCAGTTCATAATCCGGTTTTCCCAGCTCCGGAGCAGAGGTAATTCCATCGATCATGGATTTCGCCGGTTTTCTAACGATTACATTTTTAAACATTTTCGTTTCCTCCAGGACAGTCATTTTCCCTTAATCATACACGAAAAATGTTTGTTAGAAAAGCCCCTTTTTCTTTCTGATAAATCTTTCACATACCCGCTTTTTGTCCGACAGCTTTCACGCGTTAAGTTGACTTGATTTAGCAATAATGCTATAATGACATCAGGAAATAACTGAAAGTTATTATAGCTCTAACAATTTTTCATACCCCGTCAACCGCTTCATCAAACGGAGAATATATGAAAGAATACTATGTTTTTGTAGGAAGTTTCGGCAGTGGAAAAAGTGAATTAGCCATCAATTTCGCTCTGAACAAAGCTCAGGAAAATCCTCCATGTACGCTTTTAGATATGGACGTGATCAATCCGTATTTTCGTTCCAGTGAGCGAATGGATATCCTGAAAAAGGCTGATGTACGACTGATTTCACCGCCGTTTGCTATGAATAAGATCGAAATTATGTCACTGTCGCCGGAAGTGTACTCCTCTTTTGCGCAAAAAGAAGGAACGGTTATCTTCGATGCCGGCGGTGATCCGGTCGGAGCCATTTCCCTCGGCCAGTACTATTCCAATTTTTGTAAC
Source organism: Lachnospiraceae bacterium (assembly GCA_017435025.1). The sequence goes on from JAFSFU010000067.1 coordinate 4,893, forward strand.
ATACCGTCTGAGCAGCTGCATGTGTTCATGGTGATCAATCCCCTGCGTCCTCTGGCTGAAACTGCCGAGAAAGCACTAGGTCTCATGGAACAGATTCAGGTTGCCTCCCGTCTGAAAATCACAGGCTTTATCAACAACGCAAATCTCGTAGAAGAAACAACAACCCAGGAACTGAAAACAGGATACGATGTCGTCAAAGAATTGTCCGAAAAGACAGGCATTCCGGTCTATGCGACCGCAGGAACCGAGAAAATTCTGAATGACTTCTTCTCCCAGAAAGAAATATGGAATCTCGAAGAAAAATATACCGGTCGGATGATGCCCATTTCCGTGGTCATGCACCGCACCTGGAACAAATTTTTGAAAGAGGGACTGTAATACATATAGAAAGCGAGGTAACACAATGATCAAAGTCACCATCAATGAAGAACAGTGCAAAGGCTGCGGTCTCTGTGTCAGAGCATGTCCGAAAAATATCGTTGCTCTGTCCAAGACCAAACTGAACTCCAAAGGCTACTATCCTGCAGAGGTCACTGATCAGGAAGCATGCATCGGATGTACTGCATGTGCGCGCACCTGTCCGGATGTAGCAATTGAAATCGAGAAATAAGAGGAGGGAATCATATGGCAAAGAAACTGATGAAGGGCTGTGAAGCAATATCCGAAGCTGCCATTCAGGCTGGCTGTAAATATTTCTTCGGTTATCCGATCACACCCCAGAATGATATTCCGGAATACATGTCCGCCCGTCTTCCGCAGGTCGGCGGCTGTTTCCTTCAGGCGGAAAGTGAAGTTGCCGCGATCAATATGGTATATGGCGCGGCCGGTGCCGGTGCGAGAGCCATGACTTCTTCCTCCGGTCCTGGCATCAGCTTAAAACAGGAAGGCATCTCCGCAATCGTAGGCGCTGAACTTCCTTGTGTCATCGTAAACGTAATGCGCGGCGGTCCTGGTGTCGGCAATATCCAGGCATCTCAGGGCGATTATTTCCAGGCAGTAAAAGGCGGCGGACATGGTGACTATCACCTGATCGTTTTTGCTCCGGCTTCCATTCAGGAAACCGTGAACCTGATGCGCACCGCTTTCGACGTGGCTGATAAATACCGCAATGCGGTTATGATCCTTGCTGACGGTCTCATCGGTCAGATGATGGAACCGGTGGAGATGCCGGAAGATACCGTAACCGAACTCCCGGAGAAACCATGGGCAGCGACCGGTTACACACCGGGCGGCAAAAAACCGCGTGCAGTTATCAACTCTCTCTATATCGAAACAGAGGAACTTGCAGAGTTGAATGACCGTCTTCAGGCAAGATACCGCGAAATCGAAAAAAATGAAGTTCGTGTAGAATGTTTTAATACAGAAGGTGCCGAGTTTATCCTTTATGCGTACGGTACGGTAGCCCGTATCTGTAAAGCAGCGATCGAAATTCTGGCTGAGCAGGGAATCAAAGTTGGTCTGGTTCGCCCGATCACACTTTGGCCGTTCCCGTCCAAAGAAGTTTATGAAGCAGCTGCTCAGGACAGTGTAAAGAGTACACTTACAGTAGAGATCAGTGCCGGACAGATGGTTGAAGATGTTCGTCTGGCAGTAAACGGCAAAAAGAACGTGGAATTCCTCGGACAGCCGGGCAGCATCGTTCCGACACCGGAAGAAATCGCAGAACGTATTCTGGAAATGAGGAGGGCATAATTATGGCAGTTATTTTTAAAAGAACCAGCGCATTGACTGACAAGCCGTTCCACTATTGTCCGGGATGCGGTCATGGCATTATTCACCGTCTTGTAGCGGAGGTCGTAGAAGAACTGGGTATCCAGAACATCACTGCCGGTATCGCTCCGGTAGGATGTGCAGTTTTCGCATATAATTACTTCAATGTTGATATGTATGAAGCACCGCACGGCCGTGCTCCGGCGGTAGCGACCGGTTACAAACGTGTACATCCGGAAAATATCATCTTCACCTATCAGGGTGACGGTGACCTTGCTTCCATCGGTACTGCCGAGATCGTTCAGGCAGCACACAGAGGCGAGAAAATTACAACCATTTTCGTAAACAATGCAATTTACGGTATGACAGGCGGACAGATGGCTCCAACCACACTGGTTGGTCAGAAAACAACCACGTCTCCTCTCGGCCGTTCCAAAGAACACTGCGGTGCTCCGATCCGTATAGCAGAAATGCTTGCAACCATTGACGGCTCCGCATACATCGAAAGAACCGCGATCAACAATACCGCAAACATTATCAAAACGAAAAATGCGATCAAAAAGGCATTCCAGGCACAGATCGACCGCAAAGGTTTCTCTTTAGTCGAAGTCCTCAGTACCTGTCCAACCAACTGGGGCAAATCTCCTGTTGAGTCTATGGAATGGCTTGAGCAGAATATGATCCCATATTACCCGCTTGGTGTTATGAAGGAGGTTTAAGTATGGTAGAGAAAAATATTTTTGCCGGTTTCGGCGGTCAGGGCGTATTGCTCATGGGCCAGCTTTTGGCTATGGCCGGCATGATGGAAGGCATGAACACCTCCTGGATTCCTTCCTACGGTCCGGAAATGCGAGGCGGTACCGCAAACTGCAGCATCATGATCTCGGATAAGGAAATCTCCTCCCCGATTGTAACAAGAGCGACTGCCGTTATTGCGATGAACCGACCTTCTCTGGAGAAATTCGAAAACACCGTGATTCCGGGAGGAAAACTGTTTGTCAACAGTTCCATTATCGATATCAAGAGTACTCGCACCGATATCGATGTTTACTATGTTCCATGTAATGAAATCGCCCACGAGCTGGGAAATGACAAGGTTGCGAATATGGTCATGCTGGGAGCATACCTGGAGAAATGTCCGGTGGTTACTGTAGAAAGTGTCCTTCAGGCTCTGCTTGAAAAACTCGGCAAGAACAAATCCCATCTGATCCCAATGAACCGCGAAGCATTTGCGAAGGGTGCGGAAGTGGTAAAATAAAAAATATATCCATTGCTCAAATAACGGGATGGCGTTTTATATGCGCCATCCCGAATCTTTTTTATATTCACTTCTCCGAAACTCGCGAACCATAACCGTGCTGTCGTTTTTCATTCATATAAATGCGACTGTCTTCATACCCTATTTATAATAATTTCCGGGAGCATACATATGCGAGCAAAAAACAAAGAGATTCTTATTATTTCAATTCTGGTCCCTTTAGCCGTAGGCGCACTCTCCGCTTTATTCAGCGGCAATATGATGAACAGCACCTATAAGCAACCATCATTCAATCCTCCGGGCTATTTGTTTCCCATTGTCTGGACTATCCTTTATTTTTTAATGGGCATCTCATCTTATCTTGTATATACTTCGGACTCCGCATTAAAAGTACAGGCACTTAAAGTATACGCACTCCAACTCTTTTTTAATTTTTTCTGGAGCATTTTATTCTTCCGTTTTTCTCTGTACGGTCTTTCTTTTTTATGGCTAGTCGTGTTGATCGGATTGATTTGCTTTATGATCTATTTCTTTTATAAAGTTCAGCCAATCGCTGCATATTTACAGATTCCATACCTGTTGTGGTGTATTTTTGCAGCTTATCTCAATTATGCCGTTTACAGGATCAATTAGACGAAAAAATGGGATCGTGTCGCTTGTACACAATCCCATTTTTTACTATTCTTAATTAGCGAACCATTGTTGCGCCGCCGTTTACGCAGAATACCTGGCCGTTGATGTAACGGGAACCCTCAGATGCGAGGAATACCATGATCGGAGCACAGTCACGATCTGCATCACCCATAGCACCATCGATCGGATATCTTCTCTTGAGACCTGCAAGGTGCATTTCACGAACTGCCGGATCAACCGTTCTTAACCACTCTTCGTACATAGCAGTCTTGATTGTCGGGTTTACGCAGTTTGCACGAACATTGCTCTCAATACCCCATTCCATAGCGATGGAACGTGTCCAGCTGAGAACAGCGCCCTTGGAAGCCGCATACATAGCACCGTTCGGCATACCCATAAGAGCTACGTCAGATGCATAGTTGATGATGGAACCTTCCACGCCTGTCTCCTTGAAGATCTTATAAGCAGCCTGGTTTGTATAAACAGTACCGTACATATTGATATTCATCAGGAACTGCATCTGCTCCAGTGTATACGCTTCTGCTGCCGCGTTACTCTCAACACCTGCAACGTTTGCCAGAACATCAAGTCCGCCGAGAATTTCTTTTGCTTTTGCAAAGAACTCATCAACTGCTGCCTTATCGCTGATATCGCAGCGCATGTATGTAGCATGACCCTCTACGCCCGGCTGTGCATTTGCCTGCTCAGCTACTGCATTACCTCTCTCATCGTTTGTGCCGCAGAAAACAACCTGTGCACCTTCTCTAACGTAAATTCTTACGGTTGCAGCACCGATACCTTTTGTACCGCCAGTTACAATAATTTTTTTACCCTTTAATTGCATTTTACTTTTTCGCCTTTCTTTGATATAATTTTATCAATGTTATTACTCTACTATACTAAAACAAAATCGGAGCAATGTAAACAGCTCCAAACCAAACTGACACAAAAGGGAGGATTTTGTTTCATGGAAAATACTATGACATTGAATAAAACTATCCGCGAATCACTGGCGCTGGCACTGATTCGCCTTCTGCAGAAAAAAGATTTTTCAGAGATTACAGTCAGTGAAATTGTGAAGACTGCGGGAGTCAGTCGCAGCAGCTTCTATCGAAATTTTGAAAGCAAAGAACAGCTTCTGCTCAGATATCTTTACGATCTCTATACGGATTTCTTCGGCTCCGGTGAGGTTCTCGCACATATTCCGGAATATAACGGAATGCAGGATTTTCTTCTTCCGCGTTTCCGATTTATCAAAGATCATCGTGACCTCTTTCTGGTGCTTCGAAAACACAATCTTTTATACTATGCTTTCGAACAGCTGGAAAACGATCTGATCCACCTGCTGACCGGTTACGATTCCTCGCTGCCGGACTACTGCCGTGCTATGTTCTCCGGCTCCTGTGCCGGCATCATCCGCATGTGGATCGATCATGATTTCAGAGAGAGTGAAGAAGAGATGATTCAATTCTTTACATATTACAGGGAGTTTTTGCGATATTAGAAACGCTGGCATTATTGATAATTTTGAAGGAGACGATTCAAATACTCTCGGTATTCACTCCGTACAGATTCCGGTCCTGCAATCTGAATGTCCGGTCCAAGTCCGGCAAGCCAGCCAAAAAACTGCGGGCTCAGTGCCACCGTCACATGCGCACGGAAATGATCTTCATCAGCCGGTACCATCCACACATCCTGTCCAAACCGGTCAATGACAACTCCGGCCAGTCCGTTTTTTCCTACCAGCGTTACCGATGCATCCTCTCCACCATACATGCCAAATGTCTTTTTTGCAAATGCTGCAAGATCAAACTCCTGGAATCGTTCACGACCGAGTCGCGGGGTCTCCAACAGTTCCATTTTCTGCATTTTATCAACACGATAATGCTTGATCATATCAGCCTTTTCGTCGTATGCGATCAAATAATAGTTTTCATCCGCCCATGTCAGTGCCCAGGGGCTTACCACATAAAATGCACCGTTTTTCTTCAGCATCAGTTCCTTTTTTACTGTCCATTCGGAATATTGGAACCGAACCTGTACATTGGAGAATATCGCATCGTGAATGTAGTCTACGTTGTAGAAGATCGTTTCGTTCCGCGCTTTGGTCCGGTTATAAATATAGACATCTCTCTGAAGCTGATGGGCTTCGTATTTGCTGGTCAGACCCTCCAGTTTTTTAATCAATTCTTCTGTTTTCTTTTTTGTGATAAATTTGGATGCCTGCGCTGCATCAACAAGAAGCTTCAATTCTGCAATCTCAAATTCCCGACTGGCAATGTAATATCCCGGCGTTGATCCTTTTTTCTGTACAATGTCAATGCCAAAATCAATCAGTGCCTCAACATCCGAATAAATACTCTTCCTCTCCGCGCTGATCCCGTACTCTTCCAGAGCTTTGCTGATATCAGCTGCTGACATCAGATGGTTTTCATCCGTACGTTCGCGAAGAATCTGCAAAATACATAAAATTTTCTTTTTCTGGTTTGGTCCTGCCATACGCGTTTCTCCATTTTTCGTATTTTAGAATGATTGAATATAAACAACAATTTCATACTAAAATTGGCGCACCGGAATTACCGATGCGCCATCATTATTTTATAAGGATTTCTTAGAACTTACCAGCCTGAGCAGCTTCTTCAATCGCAACTGCAACTGCAACAGTCATACCAACCATCGGGTTGTTACCTGCACCGATAA
>JAFSFU010000068.1 GCA_017435025.1 Lachnospiraceae bacterium
TTGTTCCACAAGAACTCCTCAGACAAGTCGGAAAGATCTGCCAGTTTTAAATTATCCTTCTCACCCGGCACCAGTTTTTCGCCTTCCCATGTGGATGGGCGATTGTATACAACACCGACTGCCTGCGGGACTTTGTCTGCATGCTCCTCGCGCCATCTTTTTGCAAACGCTTCTGCCTGCGCATGATGATCACCAAGAACAGCGATTACCTGAAAACCGCAGTACGTACAAACGCCACTGACACGAAACTGCTGCCCACAGCAGCGACATTTGATTTTCTGTACTTTATTTTCCTGCATATTCATTCTCCTTCATCCTTCTCAGCTCGTCGAGATGATTTAACATCTTGCTGTAATAGGTCTCCAGTTGATCCATTCGGTCTGCAATTGTCTGCAGATGCTCGTTGCACCTTGCTTCAGAAAGTTCGAACTTCATTTCCAAACGAGTCTCCTCATCGTGGTCTTCGAGGAAATTGGAAATAATCTCGCTGAGCACACGGTAATGTGCTTTGATGCCGTTCATTTTTACTTTCAATTCTAAAAAGTTCTCGGAAGGTGGAACCTGATCCAACGCTTCCGTCAAGCGGTCAATTTCCTTCTGATAATCTTCCTCTGTCATGTATGCTTCAGCCACCTGTTTTTCAAGCTTCTGTTTTGTTTCCTCCAACTTTTCCAACTGCTGTTTTGCCGCACGCAGCTTCTTTTCTTCCTCCTCAATCTGCTGACTGACATTTTGGCAGGACTCTTCCAGCTTTTTCCACTCAGCGATCGTATTGGCAACATTCTGCATGCCCTCCGACTTATCGCAAATACGCTTGGAATACCTTTCAAATCCTTCCATCTCGTCCGGATTGATCTTCTTCATCACGTTTGCAGTCTCAATGGCAAGTGCATTTAATGCGTCCAAAAGCACACGCTCATTTCCCGGCTCGGAAACAAGTTCCTGTTCGCTGACACGGTTTCCGGTCGCCTGCTGCACTTCCTTCATAAAGACCATCATCAGGGACAGAATCTGGTCTGCCCCCAACTGGTCCTGATTTTCGTATATGCGAATCAATTTTTTTGTATCTTCTAATCTCATACGCCCATCTCCTAAATTGCTTCCACAACTTCTACCGTACCAATCTGTCGATCAAAAATCTCCTCAAACTTCAGCGGTCCAATGCGGTCTGCCCATTTGCCGTCGTATTCCACCACATGAATATACAACTGACTGGATTCGTCAAAACTGAATCCGATATGGAAGAATGGCTCATTGCCATCCGCTGTGATATGTTTCCGGATTACCTGCACTACCCGGTCTTTTAACTGCTGGCTGACTTTGCGCTTTACAATTCCGACGGAACTGCCGTTGTCATAGCCCATATACTGGAGTTCATCACCCACAAAAATTTTCCGGGCATCTCTCCGCTCTTCCTTTGTTTTCATCTGACCGGCATGTGCAAAAAACGGCTGTTCTTCATCCTCTGTGAGATTTAGAAAATCACCATATTTTACACCGATGAACGCACGTTCCACGTTTTCTGCAAGACTTCCGACCACGCTCACTCCATACGGTGCCCGCATGTTAAATTCCATATCTCCATTGGCCAGAAGTGCCAGTCCGTTGGCCACCGCCAGAGATGCCTCTTTCACACCAATGGTCTTAAAACGGATATCGTTTACCGGCAGTTTATGAAAATACGCTTCCACCTGGTTTCGCACCAGCGGGAAGGAGGAGAAACCACCGACCATCACAATTCGGAATGTATTGTCTCCCGGCTTTCCGTCATCGGTACGGTTATAAGGTATATCCAGCATCTGGCGGGCAGTATCTTCGCAGATGCTGTTTAGTTCATGTTCCAGCACTTTTTTAAATGTCCGCTCATAGACCTCATACATCAGATCGTAGGTAATGAACAGATCATCATCGTCGTATTCGATTTCAAAACCATCGTTTTTATGTTCTTCCAAAAATTCCTCATCAAAACCGGAAATTTTTTCTGAGAAATACTCCTCCATACTGATCTCATCACTGTCATCGATTGGTGGGTTCTTAAGATAATCCTCAAGAAGCATAAACGCTTTCTTAAACTCATTATCTTCTTCTATTTCCTCCATCTCCGGATACTGTTTCTGGATTGCTGCCCGAAGCACTTCCTCAAGATAAAAAATACCGGAGCGGCCGTATGAATTAGACTGAATGCCTAACTCTGCATCCAGACTTTCTTCTTTATTTTCATGGTGCTCTCCTGCACCGGAACGAGAAACT
>JAFSFU010000069.1 GCA_017435025.1 Lachnospiraceae bacterium
ATGCCAGTGAGGTGATTGAAACCGCAGAGCCGCCGGTTAATGCGATTAGAAGAAAGAAAGATTCTTCCATTGTTGTCGGTATGAATATGGTGAAAAAAGGCGAGGCAGACGGTATTGTTTCTGCAGGAAGCACCGGTGCCGTTCTTGTAGGCGGTCAGGTAATCGTAGGCAGAGTAAAAGGCGTAGAACGACCGCCGCTGGCTCCACTGATTCCGACTGACAAAGGTTTTTCCCTTCTTGTAGATTGCGGTGCGAATGTGGATGCAAGACCTTCCCACCTGGTTCAATTTGCAAAGATGGGCTCCATTTATATGGAAAATGTGATGGGAATCAAGAATCCGCGAGTTGCAATTGTGAATATCGGTGCTGAGGAAGAGAAGGGAAATGCTTTAGTGAAAGAAACTTTTCCACTTTTAAAAGAATGCGAAGATATCAATTTTATTGGCAGCATTGAAGCTCGTGATATTCCGTCCGGCTATGCAGATGTAATTGTCTGTGAGGCTTTTGTGGGAAACGTGATTTTGAAACTTTACGAAGGCGTTGGTCTTACGATGGTTGCTAAGATTAAAGCAGGCCTGATGTCTTCCCTGCGTTCCAAGATCGGTGCAGTATTGATCAAACCGGCATTAAAACAGACATTAAAAAGCTTTGATGCCAGTCAGTATGGAGGCGCTCCGCTTCTTGGTTTAAAGGGACTTGTTGTAAAGGCCCATGGAAGTTCCAAAGCTGTGGAAATCAAAAATTCCATTATTCAGTGTATCTCCTTTAAGGAACAGGCGATCAGTGAGAAGATTGGTGAATGTCTGGCCGTAAAGGAAAATATAAATAATCAGGAACAATAATTAAAAATAAGAGAGGATGGAAATTTATGGAGTTCGAAAAATTACGTAACATTATCGCAGAGGTACTGAATCTCGATGCAGAAGAGATCACAATGAACTCTACTTTTGTAGATGATTTGGGTGCTGATTCTCTGGACGTATTCCAGATCGTAATGGGAATCGAGGAAGAATTTGATATTGAAATTCCGACAGAGTCTGCTGAGAAGATCGTAACAGTAGGCGATGCAGTTGAGCAGATCAAAAATGCATTAAATTAATCTATCCTGTGAAAATCAAGGTGTCCCGATTCGGTGACACCTTATTTTCCATTTAAAGGATAACGTCATGAAAAGAGGTATTCCATGGAAGACAAATTACATGAATTAGAAAAAGTGATCGGCTATGAATTTAAGAATCGCAATCTGTTGACTCATGCATTGACACATAGCTCTTATGCAAACGAAAAACATTGGGACAAAACACGATGCAATGAGCGCCTGGAATTTCTTGGCGATGCAGTATTAGAGCTGGTATCAAGCAACTTTCTGTTTCGAAATTATCCAACGATGCCGGAAGGAGAGATGACGAAACTTCGTGCCAGTCTGGTCTGTGAACCGACACTTGCATTTTGTGCAGAATCCATCTCACTGGGGAATTATCTGCTTTTGGGTAAGGGAGAGGATCTGACCGGTGGTAGAAAACGCCCTTCCGTGGTGTCTGATGCGATGGAAGCAGTAATTGGAGCAATTTATCTGGATGGTGGTCTTGCTAATGCAAAAGAGTTTATTTATCGTTATATTTTGAATGATATTGAGCACAAACAGCTCTTTTATGATAGCAAAACTATCCTGCAGGAGATCGTACAGGCAGAATTTAAAGAAGGACTTGTATATGAACTCTTAAATGAAGAAGGACCGGACCATAATAAAACATTTGAGGTTTGTGTAAAACTCGGTGATCGTGTCATTGGCAATGGCTCCGGCAGAACAAAAAAAGCGGCAGAACAGTTGGCAGCATACCACGGTATCTGTTTGCTGAAGAAGTAAGAATAGGTGAAGAATGTATTTAAAAAGTATTGAGGTGCAGGGATTTAAATCTTTTGCCAATAAAATAGTTTTTGAATTTCATAATGGTATTACCGGTATTGTAGGTCCGAACGGCAGTGGTAAAAGCAATGTTGCCGATGCAGTTCGCTGGGTTCTGGGTGAGCAGAAGGTGAAACAGCTTCGCAGCTCCAGTATGCAGGACGTTATCTTTGCGGGAACTGAGACTAGAAAACCGCAGGGATTTGCCTATGTCGCGATCACGCTGGATAATTCCGACCATCAGCTTGCCATCGATTTTGATGAAGTGACAGTATCAAGACGGATTTACCGATCCGGTGAGAGCGAGTATATGTTGAATGGCAGTCCGTGCCGTCTGAAAGATATTAACGAACTCTTCTATGATACCGGTATTGGTAAAGAAGGATATTCCATCATTGGACAGGGTCAGATTGATAAGATTCTCAGCGGTCGTCCGGAAGAGCGAAGAGAACTCTTTGATGAAGCTGCAGGAATTGTGAAATTTAAACGCAGAAAAAATATCGCGCAGAAAAAACTGGAAGATGAAAAACAGAATCTGGTTCGCGTTAGCGATATTCTAGGAGAACTGGAAAAACAAGTAGGACCGTTGGAAAAACAGTCGGCTAATGCAAAAGAGTATCTGCGTCTCAGAGAAGAATTAAAGCGGTTCGATGTGAATCTGTTTCTCGCAGAGACGGAACAGATTCAGAAGACAATCAGTGAAATTGTAGAAAAAGAGTCTGCTATATCCGGAGATATGGAAGAATCCAGGATGGAATCTGACAAGATGAAAGAGGAGTACGATCGTCTTTCCGGTGAGATCTCGCATTTGGACCAAAGGATATCAGAAAAAATGAATGCAGCTAATGAGGCGTTGATGGAGGCCGGCAATCTGGACGGACAGATCAAGGTTCTCAATGAACAGATTCGTGCAGAAGAAATGAATGCGGAACACATACGAAACCGCATGATGTCGATTGAGTCTGAATTGATGGAGAAAGCTGACAGTGAGCGCCGATATCAGGCCGAACATGATGCGATTACGGTTCAGGCAGCCGATATGAAGCAACTTTTACAGATATCAGAGAATAAACTCACAGATGCAGCGGTACTTGTGGACGAGTTGGAACAATCCATTGATGCAGAAAAAACTGCGATGATCGATACCTTGAACGAACGTTCCAATCTTTCGGTTAAGAAACAAAGATACG
>JAFSFU010000070.1 GCA_017435025.1 Lachnospiraceae bacterium
CAAAGACAAGGGACTATTATCCGACAGATGAGCAGACAGATCCACGTATAAGCGGGTATTGTCACCCGCTCGCGGCACAAACAAGGCGGAATCACGCAGCAAGGTCGCAGCTCGAAGTCAGCATTTCGCATAATTCGGAACGGATGGGAGGTAACAATATCATAGTTCAGGAACAGCTGCTTCATATTGCGCTCAATGATCTCCTCCAAGAGGATCACATGGACCATCTCACAGCCGTCTTCCTCAACGGTAACCGGAAGGGTCACCACACGCGGGAGCACCGACGGCACCTGTACCATGGCAAATTCCAGTTCCTGGTCTCCCTCTTTTTTCTTCAAAAGAGCTGCTATATTCAAGGACTTATTGCGTACCAGCGGAAACGGTCTGGAAGAATCCACCGCCATCGGAGTCAGCACCGGATACACATCTTCCTTAAAATATCGGTCTACGTACTCGCCCTGCTCTCTGGTCAGCTCTTCATGCTTCAACACCACATGGAGTCCGTTACTTTCCAGCGCCGGAAGAAGGGAACGGTTATAAATGCTGTACTGCTGGCTCACCAGTTCATGGGTCTTCTCGTTGATCTTCACCAACTGCTCACTGGCTGTCATTCCGGCGATGTCCGGTTTGGTATAACCGGCATGCACCATATCCTTGAGGGATGCTACACGCACCATAAAGAACTCGTCCAGGTTGGACGCAGATATACTTAAAAACTTCATTCTGTCAAACAGAGGTGTCGACTTGTCTCTGGCCTCACCCAGAACACGATAATCGAATTCCAGCCAGCTAAGCTCTCTGTTCCAATAGTTTTTCGGATCATTCAATTTCAATTCGCTGCCTGCCATCTTTTACACACTCCTCTTCAGCTTCAGTACCGGTCGGATACCAAAAATCTCTTCAAAAAACGCTGCCTTCTGTTCCACAGATATTGCATCCAGCGTCATGTCACGGCGATAGTCGCCGCTGATCACAAGTTTATCCTCTTTCACTGCCATCTTACAGTTCTTTAAAGTCTGTTTATGGGCACGATCCATAGAATCTGCCAGACGAAGGATCGCTGTCAGTTTTGCGATCAAAATCTTTACCTCTTTTCGGGTACCGTAAGTGCCTGCCAGATTCGCCAGATCCGTCTCCACATGCACCTGATTGTAATCAAAATCTCTGGTATTATATCGAAGAACATTGGCAATGATCTCGCGCTCCAGATGAGACAGACCAATGATCTCTGTAGACATAATAATATTGTAAGAGCACTCCGCTGCATTTCTCACACTGATAAACTTTCCGCAGGCGTGAACGATCACTGCGATCTGCAGGAGCAGACGATCTCGGCCGCTCATTCCATGATAGCGTTTCATCGTATCAAAAATCTTCAGAGCATAAATCTCCACCTGCTCAGAATGCGGTGTCTTGCAGCGATAACGTTTCGCCATATTTCTGGATGCGCTGATGATATCTGCATCGAAATTGTGTTTCATTTTGATCAGCTTTGCATCTGTCGCATATTCTGCAACAATACCGTCACAAAGACGGATACCCGGAATCCAGATCATTTCTGCACCGGTCATTTCCAGAACTTTTTTGTAAATGATCGCACTTGGAAGGAGCAGATCTGCATATTCTACACTCATTCCAAACTCTTCAGAGATCTGAGAAAGACTCATCTGGCAAAGGCGGTCATAAATCTGCTCAAACTGCTCTCTGGTCACTTTCATCACTGACTTGGTATCGTCCATATAGCGTACTAAGGATAAAATATTGTCACCGATGGCGATCAGGTGTTTTACCTCCTGACCTTCCAGGTATAACTTTTCATATTGATGCAGCTCATGGGTCACCAGTTCACCCATAACTTCTGCGGCACGGTCCATCGTCGTATTGACCATATCCAGCGTACTGCGAAGGCGCAAAACGCCAAGGGGCAGATTTGCGGTGGAAACCAGAAGGCTGGCATCAAACAGGGAAACCTGCATACTTCCGAAACCGACATCTACGATGGCGGTTCTCCGCTCCATATTACGGTCAAATTCCTCATCTTTGGCCGCGATCGCCTTATAGCTAAGGAAACGAAGCTCTGAGTTACTGATAATACGCACTTCAATTCCCGTACGGACACGAATCTGATCCAATACAATCTGGCTGTTCTTTGCCTCACGCATGGCACTGGTCGCATAAGCTCTGTAATTGGTAACTTTGTAGCTTTTCATGATTCGCACGAATCCATTCAGTACCTGGCAGATTTCCTCCACCATCTCGTAACTGATCTTACCTGTATTGTAAGTTTCTTTTCCCAACGCAATTACATGACGTACATGGTCGATCTTCTTAATCTTATTCTTATTGGAAATTTCATAAATCCCCAGTTCCAGCTCAAATGAGCCCACATCAATGGCTGCAAATAAATGAGATGCCATAACCTCACCTTCCACCTTAATAATTTCCTAAAATCTTCAGCACCGATGCCTCAGCACGAATTCCTGTCAGGGCATTTCGCACAGATGCATCACTCAAATTTCCTTCAAAATCGATGAAGAAACGGTATTCAAATGTCTTCTCCGGAATCGGTCTGGATTCGATCATGATCATATTGACTCCGTTGAAAATAAAGTTGCCCAAAATATTATAGAGAGAACCGCTTACATGCGGGATCTCAAACATGATACTGATCTTGGACGCGCGCTTTTCATAGACCGGTCTTTTCGCCAGCACAAGGAAACGGGTCGTATTGCATTTTTCGTTGTTGATCCCCTCTGCCAGTTCTTTCAGACCATACAGCTCACCGGCCACGCGACTGGCGATCGCTGCCTGACTTCTATCGTCCTCGTCGATCACTTTTTTTGCCGCAACTGCTGTGTTTAAGACGGCAATCTGATTCCATTCATTATGTAAGTTCAAATACTCCGCACACTGCCTAAGTGCCTGTGGGTGCGAATAAACAGTCTTGATGTCTGTAAGTTTCGCATCCGGGCGTCCCAAAAGCATATGGGAAATTGGAATGTAGACTTCACCAACAATATAATTCTGGTATTTTGCCAGAAGGTCATAATTATCAATGACAAATCCGGCCGTAGAATTTTCAATCGGAAGAACCGCGTAATCAGCCCGTTCTTCTTCCACTTCGCGCATAGTATCTTCAAATTTCGGTACATGATATGCTTCAACCGATTCCCCGAAATAAGTCCGCACTGCGGCATGACTGTAGGCACCTTCTACGCCCTGAAACACCACACGTACACCATCTTTTTTCAGATCCTCCACTTCCTCAAATCCAAGAGGATCCGTCTTGCCATGGGCAGCCAGCAGACCATACTGGTATTTTCGACTGATGGCCATCAACTGGGAAAACACTTCTTTTACGGCAATCTGATTGAACTCGCCTCCTGCCATCTCCTGCACCGCGGCGATTTTCTGCCGTTCCCGTTCTGCATCGTACACAGCTTTTCCCGTTTCGATCTTATACTCCGCCACATCGCCGCAGACTTTCATGCGCTCCTCAAACAATCGTACGATCTCACGGTCGATCACATCCAGTTTATTTCTGCACTCCATCAGGTCAAGATTTTTCATACTGTCACCTACTGAATTTCCTTTAGCATTTCGATGATCACATCTCTGGTGTAGGCTCCGGCGTGTTTCTTCACTTCCGGATCCAGTTCCTTCAGATAGATCGGTTTTCCATAATATACAGTCACATTGGTCTTTTTGATCACCGGCGCCTGTTTTTCAAAAATATCCGCCGTTCTGGTCATAGCCACCGGGATCACCGGACAGCCGGTTTTCTCTGCGATCTTCAGACTTCCCTCTTTGAACGGCATTAAGTCTAATTCATTATCCGCTTTATTTCTGGTTCCTTCCGGGAAGATCCACATGGAAATTCCGCTCTTTACTTTTTCGATTCCTTCCAAGATCGTCTTTAATCCAGCTTTGATGTCCTGTCTGTCGAGGAACAGACAGTTTACATGAACCATCCAGCTGCGGAGAAGCGGAAACTTTAACATTTCCTTCTTCGCCACAAAGCCAACCAGATCCGGAACCGTCGTATATCCCACCAGAATATCGAAATAACTTCTGTGGTTTCCGACATAAAGCACTGCCGTATCCTTCGGAATATTTTCCAAGCCCTTCACGGTCACCTTTACACCGCTTGTCTTTAAGAGCAGACGGAACATGAACTGGATGATCTTGATACTCTCTTTGTCCCTGGCTGCCGGATCCTTTTTTGCCAGAGAATTCTGCATCACAAGAAGAGGATATCCCAGTACCAGGAAACCACCCACAAGAATACATAAAACAATAAATCGAAGCATAATTTATCCACCTTTTCTTTCGCATTTTGCAATCTTATATCCTTATATTATATAAAACCCCAAGGGTGTTTGCAAGGGCTTTCCCTAGCGATTTCTCCCGGTGATATGCTCGAACAAAAGTCCTGCTCCAAACCAGCAAGGTGCAAAATCCAATCGAATCAGACCATCAATATTAAAAAGACGCCCGGAATAATCCCAAGGACACATTCCGCGCGCCTTTAAAAACGAACCGGTCACATATTCCGCCAGAAAAATCAGGACCATATCATTCAATCCATGCCGCCAGAATTTGTCTTTCCACCTCAGCGCACCGTCATCTCCGATCCATCGGTCTATCCCTCTGGATATAGGACCCAGTACCGCTCCCATGCCATAAATCGGGAACATCAAAAGGGATGTTCTTCCCATCAGCCGCATGTCTCTGGCCAATATGGATTCTATGGATGTAAACACGATCTCCATGCACCATCCGGCCACCCCACATTTTAAAAAATTTACATAAAATTCTTTGATCTCATCTCGTTTTTCCATAGGGATAGTCTGAACCGAACCGGGGTTTTTATACATCTATATGTATTGATTTGTCTCCGGATCGTAGTGGTAATCGATGGAATCCAGTTTCTGGCTGATCTCGTCCATAGAGACATCGCATGCTTTGCAAAGTTCTTCCATGGACGGGAAATGATCTCTCAGCTGTGTATTTACATAGCTCAGCAGCATTACCGGATCATTTGGAAATTTTGTCATTGAAGTCACCTCCTTTTTTCTGTAAAGAAAACTGCTTCCACAGTTGAATTTACTCCCGTTTCCATGCTATAATCATTCTATTAGGGATTGCAAATACGAAAGGGGAACTATATATTATGAAACACATTTTACTCCTTGGAACCGGCGGTACGATTGCCAGCAAGCAGGGCGACTCCGGACTGACTCCACTCCTCACAGGCGAAGAGCTTCTGTCCTACGTTCCGGCTGCCCGTTCCTTCTGTGAAATCGATTCACTTCAGGTATTAAATA
The DNA here is from genome assembly GCA_017435025.1 of Lachnospiraceae bacterium. The sequence continues at coordinate 5,328 of JAFSFU010000070.1, forward strand.
TCTACAGTACCAATATCCATCCGAACC
>JAFSFU010000005.1 GCA_017435025.1 Lachnospiraceae bacterium
GACCAAACTCCATAACACCGTCAGGGCGGGCGGCGTGTGTCACACGGCTTGCTTTGGTAGCGATCAGAGACTGGTGGTTCATAATATTTAACATCGCAGTCTCGATGAGCTGTGCTTCCATGATCGGAGCGATAACCTTTAAGAACGGCTCACGCGGGAACATAACAGTTCCTTCCGGGAGCGCATAAATATCGCCTGTGAAACGGGAATCGGCAAGATATGTTAAAAATTCCTCACGGAAATAACCTGTCTTGCGGAGATAATCGATATCGGCTTTGGTATAGTGAAGGTTTTTGATGTAGTCAATAACCTGATCGAGACCACACGCAATCGCATAACCGTTTCCATCCGGGTTAGTACGATAGAAAGCGTCAAATACAACTGTTTCATTTACGTCTTTTGCGAAGAAATAACCCTGCATCATGGTTAACTGGTAAAAGTCTGTTAACTGAGTCAGGTTACGAGAACTCATAATTCTTTCCATAATAGATTCCCCTTTTGTGTTTTTTTGCAGTGTCCTTTCGGGCATTCGCACGAATAAATGTCGCAGTGCGAAGCTCACTTCCGCTGCGCTACAGTTCGCTTTCGGGCATTCGCCCTATGAATCCGTCCCAAAAGAAAGTTGCTTATGTGCGAGCACAACGCAACTTTTTTTAGTCCGAATTCGCACTGCTCAAAGCTTACGAAGATTATACCAAGATATGGGGAAAAAGGCAAATCTTGCGTTAATTAATTAACAAGATGGTTTTGTATGATAAAAGTGCGATGAATTAGCGCAAAAAAGAAAAGGAGGAAATAATACAAATGGAGAACGAAAGCTTTACGAAACTTTGATTTTCCTTGAAAAATAAGGCTTTTTCGGGTGTGAAAACCTTGACTTTGCGTTGGTTTGTAATTATAATGATATCGCTCGAATTATATTTTTTAAAAGCATTGATGGAGACAGTAGATCTGTATGAAAGCTAAAGCGAGCCGGGGATGGTGAGAGCCCGGAGCCGGATGCAGATGGAAGATCCCTCCTGAGCTGGCGGCTGAACCGTTTTACTTAGTAAGCTTGCCCGGTTTTCTACCGTTAACAGGAACTCATATGTCGGTATGCAGTAATAGGTGGTTTAACGAGTCTATAGTTTCGTCCTGTTGCGTTTTAACAGGGCGTTTTTTTATAGAATCAGGAAACTGATATCGGACATACGGCACAGACGGGCACGATGGTTGCCGGAGACGAGAAATCCGGTTCGTGTTCGTTCATCGGCAGGAAGAGGCCGATGTCGCAATGATTTCCATGTGATCAGATGACTTTGCACACCTGGAAATGATCGCGTGAAAATTGACAGCGCTGTGAGGAGAAAGCAGCGCAGTAAACAAGATTGGAGGAAATGTGTCATGTACCAGAAAGTGTCAACAGATTTAAATTTTGTAGACAGAGAAAAACAGATCGAGAAATTCTGGAAAGACCAGAAGATCTTCGAAAAGAGTATCGAAAGCAGAAAAGATGCGACTCCGTATGTATTCTATGACGGACCGCCAACTGCCAACGGTAAACCGCACATTGGCCATGTTCTGACACGTGTTATCAAGGATATGATCCCGAGATACCGTACCATGAAGGGCTATATGGTACCGCGTAAAGCTGGTTGGGATACACATGGACTTCCGGTTGAACTGGAAGTTGAGAAGATGCTTGGCCTGGACGGAAAAGAGCAGATTGAAGAATATGGTCTTGAGCCGTTCATCGAGCATTGTAAGGAAAGCGTTTGGAAATACAAAGGGATGTGGGAGGATTTCTCCAGCACCGTTGGTTTCTGGGCGGATATGGATGACCCATATGTAACTTACCATGACAACTACATTGAGTCCGAGTGGTGGGCATTAAAAGAGATCTGGAACAAAGGCCTTCTTTATAAAGGTTTCAAGATCGTTCCGTACTGCCCGCGTTGTGGTACTCCGCTTTCCAGCCACGAAGTAGCACAGGGCTACAAGGACGTAAAAGAACGTTCTGCAGTGGTTCGTTTCAAAGCAAAAGGCGAGGACGCTTAC
>JAFSFU010000006.1 GCA_017435025.1 Lachnospiraceae bacterium
GTTTACGCCGAACTGCTTGCCGTCGCCTAAAAGCGCCTGGAAACGCGGAGTATCGTCCGGTGTGGAAATAATTAAGATCTCACGGATTCCGGCATTCATCAGCACGGAAAGCGGATAGTAGATCATTGGTTTATCATAAATCGGTAAAAGCTGTTTGGATGTTACTTTTGTTAACGGGTAGAGGCGTGTGCCGCTGCCGCCTGCGAGAATAATTCCTTTCATAGGCTCTCCTTTTCTGCTTTTGTTATTGTTTTTCCCAAAAAATGGGCGCAATACACCTATTTTCTTGATATTATATCATATAGCAAGCTCTTTTAAAAGGGCGAAGTTTGCTTGTTTTCTATCTCAGCAAATTTCTTGTGCAATTCCAGTGCCTCTTCCATGGTATTCTTCCATTGATACCTTTTCAGGTCCGTTTTCCATCCATCCGGTGTCCACACCACTTCCACGCCATCCTCTGTCAAAAGGATTTTCTGCAGATCCGGCATGTCAAAGTGAAAAGCGCCACTTAAGATTCCCCTGGAATTGACAACCCGGTATGCTGGAACTTCACCTGCCAGCCCCATCTTCAGAGCATAGCCAACCTGCCTGGAATTCTTCGGTTTTCCGCACAAAAGTGCAATTTGTCCGTAAGTCGCCACCTTCCCCTCCGGAATGCTCCGACAGACGATTCCGACTCGATCATAAAAGTCCTTCTGCATACATTCATCCACCCGTATATCCTAATCTACCAGACGTTTGCTCTTCCATTTGCCGGATCTGAACCGCCAGTAACCGCCGATGCTGTTAAAGAGCCAGTGCGGAGCCATCGCGATCCACATGCCGATGATGCCCCAGTCCAGCCATACCGCAAACACAAAGGAACCGGACAGACGGCCGATCAAAAGTCCCAGCACTGCAATACGCATGGTAAACTTTGCATCGCCGGCCGCACGGATCGCAGATACCAGCGGACCGGATGATGTTCCCAAAAGTACAGTCCACAAGGTATGGATCGCCACCAGGACGCCGGCATACCATCTCGCCTCGTCCGACAGAGAATAGAGATTCAGCACGATCGGCAGTGAGAGCATCACACATGCGTTGACGATCATCGAACCAAACTGTGCGATCAAAAGCATCTTCTTCGTATAATAAGTTGCCTGTTCATAGTCACCGGCACCGACACATCGACCGATGACGGTCGGAATCGCCAGACTCATGGCACCGTTGACGATGGTATTGATATTGTCAATCGAAACTGCAACGCCATTGGCCGCAATCTGTGCCGTACCAAAAGTGGCGATCACGCTTGTCAGCACCACACGACAGATCTGGAACATGCCGCTCTCCACACCGCTCGGAATCGCGATGGAAAGAATCTTTCGGATCAGTTCTTTATTCCACGCAAAAATCTCTCGGATATGTACCGAAATCGGCCACTTGTCATCCCGCAGCAGCATGCACATCACAACCGCCGCCGTAATTCTGGAAACCAGGGACGGAACTGCAACACCTACGACTCCGGCGCGGAATACGAATACACCGATCGCATTTCCGATCACATTCATCACGTTCATGCCAAGAGACACCTTCATCGTGATCTTAGAATTTCCCATGGCACGGAACAGCGCTGCAAACGCGCTGTATGCAGCCATGAATGGGTAAGAAAACGCCGTAATGATCAGATAAGTCAGTGCCGCATCCATAACATCTGGTTCAATCTGACCAAACAGCAGACCTAGCAGCGCCCGATTTCCCACCATCATAAAGCCAAGAAATCCAAGAGACAGCGCCACAGAGATCATAACCAGCTGACTGGCCGCTTTCTTTCCGGTCTTAATATCTCTATTTCCTATAAACTGTGATACCACGATCGTTCCACCGGTCGCCAGTGCATTGAATACATACAAAAAGACTCCGTTGATCATGTCCACCAGCGACACACCGGAAATGGCCGCCTCGCCTGCATGGGACACCATCATCGTGTCTGCCACTCCCACCAGCATCACAAGGATCTGTTCGATGATCAGCGGCACGATCAATGCCTTCAAGTCCATATTGGAAAACATCTGCCGCTCTGCCGGAATATGATCCCGCGGCGGCTCTATTAATTTTGCAAATAATCGCGACATAACGTTTCTTCCTCTCATGTTGTCAATCTTGTTTATTATACAACAAGAGCGCTGCATTTCGCAACGCTCCCGCAAAAATCATCTTATCTCACATTCTCCGCCATTCGCAGCGTGGAAATGATCGGCATGATCAGCATGCCGCAAAAGAAATTGCTGACACCATGTATCATGTCGAAAGGCAATCCCGATACGATCCAGGATACCATTCCTTCAAAACTCAATCCGAACAGAATTGCCTGCGCCGGTGCATACAGCAGACCGTAACAAAATCCATGAATCGCACAAACGATCATATATACGATCGGGCGAACTTTTGTCGGCATCCGCTTCGGCAAAAGCATCGTCACCGCCCATAGAACGGTCCAAATATAAGTATAGGGTACCCACCAGGTTGAAAAACCATTGAGCAGACCGGTCAGCAGCACAAAAATGTAAATCGGATACAGCGCCTTTTTTCGATAAACAACGGTTGTCGCCATAACGAACACTCCGATCAGGTGGATGTTCGGTGCCAGATCCATAATGATCTTCGATGCATACATGACAGCACCCAACATGGCAAAGATGGCTGTTTCTCTCACTGTCAGCTTCATACTACTTCGCCATACGGAAGGAATAAACATCTTCCTCCACAATTTCCGTCAATTCTACACCGGTCGTACCGTACTCGCCATTCACATAGAATGCCCAATAGACTTTGTCCTTGTCGTAATCGGCCTGGATTCCGTTGACACTCTTCACATACAGGCCATACGGTCCCTCATCGCCATCGATAAGCTCCAATGCGATCAAGGCTTCACCGACGGTCTCCGCGTCAGTGTGAATCTCGAACCATGTCTCAGCCCCATCCAGATCCACTACGGAAAAGTCAAACACCTTGCTTCCTTCACCGAGAACCGTGACCTCCGCATCTGCGCTTTGATCGGCAGCTGCCTCCTCCGTCTTCGATATCGGTGTCTCCTTTTTTTCTGCATTGCCACTGCAGCCAGTTGTAACCAGCGCCATAGCCACAATCAGCGCCATACAAAGGATCCATGACAACGCTTTTTTCAAACGTTCTTTCTGCATCTTCTTTGTCCCCTTATGCTATTTTTGCAGGATATCCACCAAATGTGCTCTCCTGCATTTCTTTTATCCCCAGTAACCGGCACTCGCGGCATTTGCTTTGTGAACAACTACATTCACCCAATCAAACTATTGAGGATTCCTGTCCGGATATTCCGGCTCGGCACTTCTTGTTCCGCCTTCTCAGATTTCTCCAATGACATGTCCCCGGATGTGGCTCCGGGTCAGAACAAAACGTTTCATATGCCTCACGGCGACGGGCTCGCACAGGTCTTCCACCTGTTTCCCCAGACATTTGAAATTTTATCACACTTCGACGACTTGTACAACATAGCGTCATGTGTTAAACTATAGAAAAAATTTATGGTGCCGGATTCATTTTCCGTGTACTGATTAAAATTCATAACTGAAAGAAAAGGAAGTAACTATATGAATCGTATTGTATATATGTGTCTCAAGAGTTTCTGGAAAGTACCGCCGGCATGGTTCAAACTGTGCAAGTATGCGAAAAATCCGGAAAAATACAGCAGAAAAGAAATGTATGATCACATCCGCTATATTATGCAGACGGCTGTCACCTCAGGCAATATCAATCTGAAAGTATCCGGAACCGAATTAATGCCTGCAGAAGACGGTTTCTTTATTTACGGAAACCACCAGGGCATGTTCGATGCAGTGGCAATCCTTGCTGCCTGCGAACGTCCGCTGTCCGCAGTTTTCAAAAAAGAACTGAGCGATATTCCTTTCTTAAAACAGGTTATCGCCTGCACGGACTCTTATGCCATGGACCGCGAAGATATCCGTCAATCGATGGAAGTCATCATGAAAACCGCCAAAGATGTGGTTGAGAAAAAGAAAAATGTCCTGATCTTCCCAGAGGGAACCAGAAGTAAGAACGGCAACCGGATGGGCGAGTTCCACGCCGGAAGTTTCAAGAGTGCCCAGAAGGCAAAATGCCCGATCGTTCCCCTCGTCTATATCGACAGTTACAATGTTCTCGACAAACCTGGCACCGATCCGATGACTGTACAGCTTCATTTCCTGGAACCAATCCCATATGAAGAGTACAAATCTATGAAAACCCAGGAGATTGCGGCAATGGTGAAAGAACGGATTCAGGCTGTGATCGATGCGAATACGTAAGTAATATTATAGATAATATTGAAAGAACTGCTGCAATCGTAGATAAGTACGAAAGCAACAGTTCTTTTTTAACCCAAAAACGGACTCCGAAGAGTCCGCCATGGGGGAGGAGAGGGGATAGAAATTATGTATCTGAATTACTGCAGTATAAGATCAAAAATCATTTTTACATCTATGCCGATGTACCAATTCTTGCTGCGCGACGTTCTTCCATTTTGGCAACACAGATTGTACCAACCATATCTCCCATACAGTTACCTGTAGTAGTTGCCATATCAAAGATTCGATAGAAACCAGCCATGATACCAACAATTTCAACAGGAAGACCAAACGTAGCGACTACTGTAGCAATTTTAACAATGCCGCCGCCAGGAATACCACTGCCAGCAGAAGAAAGTAATGTTGCCACAATAATGATTCGTAACATTGTGCCAAGGTCAAAAGAAACACCGTTCATCTGAGCAATGAACAGAAGAGTGGTGGTAAATCCGATTGCCATACCATCACTATTCATGCTGGCTCCCAACGGAATTGTAAATGCAGAAATACGATCCGGAATATGAAAAACTTCCTTAGCTGTACGAAGGCTGTTCGGGATATTGGCAGTGCTGGAACAGGTTGCCATAGTAAATGTCCATACAGGGGTTGCCTTTTTCAGGAATGTGAAAATGTTCATGCGAGCGAAAACCGCAAGGAATGTACCATAAACAAGAACAATCTGAAGAAGGATCGTTAACCAGTGAGTTGCTACAAGACCCGCCATGGAGGTGAATATTGCAAAACCATAAACACCAAAAGAATCTGCCATTAAGAATAAAACACCTACCGGGGACAGCTTAATGACAATGCGCAGATACTCCGTTACCAAAGAATTCATTGCAGAAAACCAGCTCAACACCGTTTTCTTGTGTTCTTCATTCTTCATTTTCAAAATCGCAATGCCCAACATAATTGAAATTGACATGGTCGGCAAAATATCTGCGTTCGCAAACGTTTGGAACATATTGGATGAGAATAAACTTGTGAAGAAGGTTGGTATACTCATTGTCGTAGTGTCTACTTCGCTCATTTCCAATCCTTCTATAACAGCAAGTGTTCCGGGCTTAATAATGCTGGTTGTGATCAGGGCCAAAACAATAGCAAAAATCGTGGTCATCACATAGTATACCATAATGCGAACAGCGACACGGCCAAACTCAGCCAAACTATCCTGACCGCCGATAGCAGTGACAAGAATGCATACGATCAATGGAATCTGAATCATTTTGATACAGTTAAGCCAAATCGTACCAATAAATTTGTAGGCGCTCATCTGCTCACCAAACACCAATCCCAAAACAGAACCCACGATCATTGCGATAAAAGTCAACATCGCTGTTGACGGCATTTTCATCTTTTTCATTTTCATTTTCTCCCTTCTATCGCTTACAAACTCTTGTCAAGTTCTTTCACGATATTGATAGCCTGTATTGTCTGGTCTTCTGTTATTCCATGATAGAAAACCATACGAACACGCGTATCCGTGGAACGGCTAAGCCAAAGTCCTTTCTCCTTCGCTCGTACAATAACTTCATCTGCATTCAATCCGGTATCTGTAACATCCAGGATCAAAATATTGCTTTGAATGTTTTTGAGTGTATGAATCTTTTTCAGATTTCCTAAAGCTTCCCAGGCCATCTTTGCCTTACGATGATCTTCTGCCAAATTAGAAATATTATGATTCAAAGCATACAAACCGCAAGCCGCAAACACACCGGCCTGACGCATTGCGCCACCCAAAAATTTTCTTGTTTTTGCCGCTTCAAGGATAAACTCTTTCTTTCCACAAAGCATAGATCCAACAGGGGCTCCCAATCCTTTAGAAATACAAAACATAACAGAATCCACGTATTTACAGATTTCTTCTGCACTGTTCTGTGATGCAACAGCCGCATTAAATAATCTGGCTCCATCCATATGAATCGGAATACCTGCTCGATCTGCCAAACGTCGAAGCTCTTTTAAAACATGGATTGGAATATAGGTTCCTCCGGCTGCATTATGGGTATTTTCAATACAAAGCAGTTTCGGTTTTGCATTTTCTAATATATCTTCGATTTCTTTGGTATCAGGATAACCATCTTCCGTCAAATGATAAAAAATCGGATTCATTTGACCGCACCTCGGATCACAAACAGCTTTTTCTACATTGTAGATATGCTGATTCGCATCCATCAGCACAAGATCCCCCGGTTGACAATATGTCAAAACTGCTACATGGTTTCCCATCGTGCCAGAGGGCAGCAAAATGGAGCGTTCCATTCCGGTCAACTCGCATGCACGATCTTCAAGTGCAGAAACCGTCGGATCTCCACCGCGACCATCCCCATCCAGTCTTCCTGAATCACCTAAAGGTGCATCCAGAATACATTGAAGCATCTCCCTGCTGGGAAGGGTTACGGTATCACTTCGTAAATCAATCATAGATAAACATCCTCCCTTTCTTTTCGTCAAATCGGTAAGTTTTCTATGCAATAAGGCGCCTTTTCAATTAAAATTTTAACAACATTCTTGACAAATAGTCAAATATAAATGTATAAATAGTTATATAAACAAAAATTTATATAGGTGGTTTATGTTTTCAAATAAGGATTATGTTTATTGTATTTATAAAGAAAAAAGCTTTAGCAAAGCAGCAGATAAATTGCATATCTCGCAGCCATCCTTATCTGCCACTATTGCCAAAGTAGAAAAACAACTTGGAATGAAAATTTTCGAACGAAAAACGAAACCAATTTCTCTGACACCATTCGGAGTGGAGTATATTCGCGGAATTGAACGGATCAACGAAGTGGAAAAATACCTGCAGGCACTGGCATATGATATTCATACCCTGCAAAGCGGAAGTCTGGCAGTAGGAGCCAGTAACTTGAGTGTATCTTCTTTTGTCCCTAAAACCATAGCGAAGTTCAAAGAGTTGTATCCCAACATACATGTCGATCTGGTTGATACAAGCGCTGTAAAATCCAGCCATATGTTAGATACCGGTGACTTAGATATGGTAATTACCAATTGGCCATATGATCAAAACAAATACTTCCGTCAAAAATGCAGTAATGAGCATTTAGTATTGGCAGTTCCCAGCAAGTATTCCATCAATACAAAACTTCAATCGAAAATGTTAACCCTGGAAGAACTGACAAGCGGAATTTCTGACGAATTGTCGGGAACCGAAGTTTCCCTCTCAGAATTAGAGGACATTCCATTTATTCTTCTCCGGCAAACCAGCGCTTTACGCAGATGTACAGATATGATGTTTAAAGAATGTCAAATGGAGCCCAGGATTGTATTGGAAACCGATTATTCTGCCATTGCCTATAATATGGCAAGTATTGGAATGGGTGCAACGATTATCAGCAACCGCTTAGCCATTGATCATCCCGGAAATAGCTCTATCTGCCATTACAAGCTAAGCAGTCAATATAGTACGTTAAATACCTATATCTGCTACAGCAAAGGAAGATATTTAACTCCACCCATGAAGAAATTTATTGAAATGCTGCAAGAAGATTCTAAATAAGATCACAAATTGCAAAACAAAACCGGCGTCCACAGACACTCACGAAACATTCGCAACATGTGTCCATAGACGCCGATTTTTATTATTCTACCTCAAACTTCTGATTAAACGCATCCAGTGCCAGCGCTGCCGCAATACCGGCTGCGATGCAGATCACATTGACAATGGCCGCGCCAGCGGAAGCTGTAAAGCTGCCAAACGGAATGATCATAATGGTCGCTGCGATAACAACACCGATGATCGCATGGAATGCAACGGAATAATGATGATCAAACAGGGAATTTACTGCTTTCGCAAATAAAATTACTGTTGCCAGCGCACCGATACCTCCCGGAATACAGACGGACATATCGAGATGACCAATGCCTGCCACAAACGGCTCGTACAAGCCTAACGGCATCAGCAGTGTGGAAAAACTCATACCAGGCGCAATGATACTCAGCGCAAGGCAGAATCCGCAGAACACATACCAGATTACATTCGGCTCAATCTGCACAGACATCACGCGTAAGCTGATGAGCAGCGCAAAGATTGCGATCATGGCGATCACCATCGATACGAAGGATGCATTGTTTCGACCTTCTTTTCCGGCCTCGCGGAACAGGGACGGAAGCATACCGGTGATCAGACCGATGAAGACACACACGGACGGATCCGGATATTTATCCAGTAAAAAGGAAAGAAGATTTGCAACGCCCAAAAAACCGACGATCAAACCGACACCATACGGGAACAACTTCGGAAAATGCGTTTTAAATTTACGGATCGGATCTGCCAGGAATTCCATAATGGTTTTATAAACACCAAACACAACCATCAGGACACCTCCGGAAATACCCGGAAGTACAGCTCCAAGTCCGATCAGCGCACCCTGAAACACATGAAATCCGATTTGAATCGGGGAAGATTTTTTTTCTTTATTCATAGTTTGACACCTCTTTTTGTTTATGGATTCCTAAATCTGATATGTAGTCATATCTCTCTTAATTTTAAATCCATATTGGTCTGGTTGGTAACATAAATGCCCTATACCGACCGTACTCGATCAGTATAGGACATATCATTTCTGTCTGTATTTCCTAAATTACACTTCGTCGTTCATCTTAGCCAGCTTCGCTGCCTGGTCAGCGGCGATCAGACTGTCGATGATCTCCTGAATGTCACCGTTCATGATCGGCTCCAGTCTGTACAGAGTCAGTTTGATTCTGTGCTCTGTCACACGGCCCTGCGGGAAGTTGTAAGTACGGATCTTCTCGGAACGGTCGCCGGTACCGATCTGGCTGCGGCGCTCTGCCGCTTCCTCGTTCTGGCGACGCTCCAGCTCCAGATCATATAACTTGGAACGCAGTAAACGGAACGCTTTTTCCTTGTTCTGCAGCTGAGACTTCTCAGTCTGGCTGTAGATTACGATACCGGTCGGCATATGGGTCAAACGTACCGCGGAGTCAGTTGTGTTGACACACTGACCACCGTTACCGGACGCACGCATTACGTCGATACGGATATCTTTATCTTCGATCACGATATCGAATTCCTCAGCCTCCGGCATAATTGCTACGGTTGCTGTGGATGTGTGGATACGACCGCCGGACTCTGTCTCCGGAACTCGCTGTACACGGTGAACGCCGGACTCATATTTTAATTTAGAATATGCGCCCTGACCGGTAATCATGAATTCAACTTCCTTCATACCGCCGATTCCACTCTCACTTACGTTGATCAGCTCACATTTCCATCTCTGGCTCTCTGCATAATGCACGTACATACGGTATAACTCAGCTGCGAATAATGCTGCCTCATCACCGCCTGCACCGGCACGGATCTCAACGATAACGTTCTTATCATCATTCGGGTCCTTCGGAAGAAGCAAGATCTTGATCTTGTTCTCAAGCTCTTCGATTGCCTTCTTTGCATCAGCCAGCTCTTCTTTTGCCAGTTCTCTCATCTCTTCGTCAGTCTCCTCCTCAAGAAGAAGAAGGCTGTCTTCCACTGTCTGTTTTGCCTGAGTATACTCTTTGTATGTCTCTACCAACGGAGCCAGATCTGCCTGCTCTTTCATCAGCGCGCGGAACTTTCTCTGATCGTCAGTAACAGACGGGTTGCTCAGTTCAAACATAAGCTCTTCATAATGTTTTACAATATCTTCTAAACGGTCAAACATGGGTAACCTCCTGTTACGCTTGGTTGCAGCTGTAAAATCTTATACAGTCTGCCATCTGCCGCAGACCACTCGGTCGTTGCCTGCCAGATCTTTGATTACTTTTGTATCTTTAAATCCATGGGCATCCAGCAGATTGACAACTGCTTTGCCCTGGTCATGTCCTATCTCAAAATAGACTGCTCCATTCTTCTTCAGGAACCGTCCGCACTCTTCGGCCAGTTTCCGATAGAAAAACAGACCGTCCTCCGTACCGTCTAACGCATTTCTCGGTTCAAAATCGCGAACTTCCGGCTCCAATCCCTCGATCACTTCACTTGGGATATAAGGTGGATTGGATACGATCAGATCAAATCGATCCCGCTCCGGGTCAAATGCCCCGAACAAGTCACTGTGACGAAAACGCACCGCACCTTCCCCAAGGATCGAATCCGCATTCTTCTCTGCCACTTTCAGTGCTTCCACGGAAATATCCGCCGCTTCCACATGCTGATATCCGCCAAGTTTCGCCAGACTGACGGCGATGCATCCGGATCCGGTACACATATCCAAAACTGATAACTGCGTCTCCTTATGGGAATTCAGTACTGTCTCCACCAAGGTCTCTGTATCCTGTCTCGGAATCAGAACATGGCGGTTCACAAAAAACTCCAGACCCATAAATTCCTGGTTTCCCAGAATATGCTGCAGCGGTTCTCTCTTGGCACGTCGCTCGATATCCTCCGCATACGCGTTAAGCGCCTCCGGGGATGTCTCCGCCTTTTCCACCGAACACATCAGATACCGCATTCGGCTGATGCCAAAAGCACGCTCAAACAGATACCACGCATCCAGGCTGTACTCTTCGATGCCGGCTTCTTTCAGCCGGTTCTGACCTGCCGCCAAAAGTGCTCCCCAGGTCTTGCCTGCTGCCTCTGCGATCTCCGGCTTCATTACACCGTCTCCTCTTTCTTTGCGAAATATCCCTTCGGATACTTCTCCGGGAAGTTCTCCTCCAGATATTCCTGCCAGTCAAACACCTGCTCCACAGCTGCGATCGCAACCTCGATCATCGGCTCCTCCGGCTCGAACGTAGTGAGCCCCTGCATCCAGAGTCCCGGCATGCTGACAATATCCATAAACTTGGAATTGCTGCGTCCTGCCAGGCGAAGCACCTCATAGGAGACACCCGCAATGATCGGGATCAGAATGATTCGGCTGAGCATTCTGAGCCATACAGTCTCCACACGGATCACCATAAAGAACAGAATACTGATCACCATAACGATCAAAAGGAAGCTGGTTCCGCAGCGCTTGTGCTCTTTGGAACTCTTCATA
>JAFSFU010000071.1 GCA_017435025.1 Lachnospiraceae bacterium
GCATGAAATCTTTGTGTGCGCGGCAGGTTGTCTTCGCGGTGTGGTTCTGACAGCAGCGGAACTTCATGCGGAGCACCGGTTTTCAACTGTGGCAGTGCGGGAGCACAATCTGCTGGACGGAGATATGGAAGAACTGGTCATCGAGGGCGTTAGTGATATTATTGAGAAACTGCCGAAACGCCCGCCGGCAGTTCTGGTCTATACCAGCTGCATCCATCATTTTGCGGGGTGTGATCTGGATATGATCTACCGCGAGCTGCGCAGTCGGTTTCCGGATATTGATTTTACGGACTGTTATATGAACCCGATCATGCGAAAGAGTGGATTGACACCGGATCAGCTGATGCGAAGCCGGCTGTATATGCTGTTAAAGGAACGCGAAAAAAATGTGAATGCAGTGGCGATCATCGGAAACGATCTTCCGACTATGGAGGACAGTGAGCTGTATCAGTATTTGAAGGAACAGAAGTACAAAATCCATGAGATCACCTCCTGTAAGTCCTATGAGGAATACCAGGAGATGGCAGAGAGCGAATTATATATTTCTTATAACGCAGCAGCGGTTGCCGGTGGAAAGATGCTGGAAGAACGTCTCGGTGGCCGACATTTTTATCTTCCATTCAGTTTCAATTATGATGAGATCGATCGTGGATATCGGGCATTGGCAGAGGCGCTGGGAAGACCGGCTCCTGATTTTAGCAGTAAACGTGAAGCGTGCGACAAAGCTTTAAGAGAGACGAAGGAATTGATCGGAGATACAGAGATCGCGATTGATTTTGCATTTTGTCCGAGACCGCTCGGTTTGGCGCGTATGCTGCTGGATGCCGGATTTAACGTGAAAAAAGTGTATCTGGATGCAATTTCCGGTGAAGAAAAGAATGATTATTTATACCTGCAGCAGTCGTTCCCAACTTTGATCCTTCATCCGACGGTCCATGCGAAAATGCGCTTTATGGCATCAAAAGAGCCGACAAAAACACTGGCGATCGGCCAGAAGGCTGCGTACTTTAACAATACCGATCACTTCGTCAATGTGGTCGAAGGCGGCGGTATGCATGGATATCAGGCGATCATTCAGACGCTCGCCTATATGCGGGAGGCATTTTTAGAAGAGAAAGATATGCGTTCCTTGATTCAGATCAAAGGAATGGGATGTGAGGGCTGCATATGAGACAGATAGCAAGAATTATTTCCACATATTCTGCCGACGTGTTCGGTGTATGTTCGGCTCTGTTCGAACTTGGCGGTATGACAGTCATGCACGATGCATCCGGCTGTAATTCTACTTATACGACCCACGATGAGCCGCGCTGGTACGATATGGACAGCATGGTATATATTTCCGGCCTTTCAGAGATGGAAGCGATCATGGGTGATGATGAAAAACTGATCAGGGATATCGCAGAGGCGGCAGAGGAGCTGCATCCGACATTTATTGCGATCGCCGGAACTCCGATCCCGGCCATGACCGGATTTGATTACGAATCTGTGGCGTATCTGATTGAGCAGAGAACCGGGATTCCGACATTTGGTTTTCCGACAACGGGAATGAATACGTATGTGTATGGAGCATCAATGGCGCTGGAGGGATATGCGAGACGATTTGTTGACCGAACTGTGAAAAAGACGGAACAGCCGTCGGCCAATATTCTTGGTCTGACTCCGCTGGATTTCAGTGTCAATGGGTGTGACAGCTCCATCGCAGAGTTTCTCGAGAATTCGGGTTTCGAAGTGATATCCAAATGGGCTATGGGAAGCACGCCGGAGGAATTAAAGATGGCAGGAAAGGCCCATGTGAATCTGGTAGTCTCTGCAACAGGACTCGGTGTGGCGAAGGCGTTGTGGGAAATCTTTGGAAC
>JAFSFU010000072.1 GCA_017435025.1 Lachnospiraceae bacterium
CAGTTCTCTGCACATACAAAGATGAGCCGGGTGAGAATATGAAGCGGATCCTGAAGGCTGCAAGAATGGCACCTTCCGCCATGAATACCCAGCCCTGGAGATTTATTGTCTATGCGGATCGGATCTATGTGTTTGCAAAAAAAGAAGCACTGCAGAAACTGAAAATGTTTGAGGTAATGCGCGATTTCAATATGGGTATTGTGTTGTCCCATATCATGCTGGGGGCAGAGGAATTCTGGATGAATATGGAAACCGTCACAGAAGATCAGTATGCAAAGAAAAGCTATAAAAACGGCGAATATATTTGCACGATTATTTTCCATAATTAAAATGTCGCTCTTGAAAGCCCATCTTTGTTATGGTAGAATTTATAAGAATAAGGTATTGTAGATAATAGAACTACATATAAGGAGGATACTATGATTAATCAGCTCGTACAGAAGATTCAGAAAACAAAAGCACCGATCTGCGTGGGTCTTGACCCAATGTTAAATTATATTCCGTCCCACATTGTTCAGAAAGCATTCAATGAGTATGGAGAGACTCTGGAAGGTGCTGCAGAGGCAGTTTGGCAGTTCAATAAGGAAATCGTTGATCATACTTATGACCTGATCCCGTCCGTAAAGCCACAGATTGCCATGTATGAGCAGTTCGGTATCGAAGGTCTGAAAGCATATGCAAAGACAGTAGAGTACTGTCAGCAGAAGGGTCTGATCGTGATCGGTGACGTTAAGAGAGGCGATATCGGATCTACATCTTCCGCATACGCAGTTGGTCACCTTGGAAAAGTAAAAGTCGGAAACAATGTATGTTCCGGTTTTAATACAGAATTTATTACAGTTAACCCGTACCTTGGCACAGATGGTATTAAACCGTTCGTGGATGTTTGCAACGAGCAGGACAAAGGTATCTTTGTACTTGTAAAAACTTCCAACCCGTCTTCCGGTGAGTTCCAGGATAAACTGATCGATGGCAGACCGCTTTATGAGCTGGTTGCTGAAAAAGTTGTTGAGTGGGGCGATGCATCTATGGATGGCGCATACAGCAACGTTGGCGCGGTTGTAGGTGCAACATATCCGGAAATGAGCAAGATTTTAAGAAAGCTTATGCCGAGAACATACTTCCTGGTTCCGGGTTACGGTGCGCAGGGCGGTACTGCACAGGATCTGAAGCATTGCTTCAATGAAGATGGACTCGGTGCGATCGTTAACTCTTCTCGCGGCATTATCGCTGCTTACAAGCAGGAGAAATACTCCAAGTTTGGTCCGGAGCATTTTGCTGAGGCATCCAGACAGGCTGTTATCGATATGATCGAGGATATCAACAGCGTATTATAAGAAATATCAGTGTATAAAGATACAGGAGGAACTCCCATGGCACAGAAGAGAGTGAACGTGACGATCCATAGCCAGGAAAAGCTCGCAGAAGGTATTTACAGCATGTGGTTAGATGCTCCGGAAGCGGCAGCTGATGCAAAACCGGGGCAGTTCATTGCTGTTTACACAAATGATCCGTCTAAGATTTTGCCGAGACCGATCAGTATCTGTGAAACAGATAAAGAAAACGGAAGACTGCGTATCGTATATCGAATTGCGGGTGCCGGCACTTTGGAATTCTCAAAATACGGCGCAGGCGATAAACTGGATATTATGGGGCCGTTAGGTAACGGTTTTACATTAAAAGATAAAAAGGCATTCCTTGTGGGCGGCGGTATTGGAATTCCGCCAATGCTGGAACTGGCTAAGAATCTGGATTGTGAGAAGATCGCAGTATTAGGTTATCGTGATGCAGAGACATTTCTGGCAGACGAGATCGGCAACTATGCGGAAGTGGTTCTTGCCTCCGATGACGGCAGTGTAGGAACAAAGGGAAATGTTATCGATGCGATCAAAGCAAATAATCTGAAGGCAGACGTGATCTATGCATGTGGCCCGACTCCGATGTTAATGGGCTTAAAGAAATATGCAGCGGAAAACGGTATTGAATGCTGGATTTCCCTGGAGGAAAAGATGGCTTGCGGAATCGGTGCATGCCTTGGCTGTGTTTGCCATACAAAGGATATCGATGAGCATGCCAATGTAAGAAATACAAGAATCTGCAAGGATGGCCCGGTATTCCCGGCAGAATATGTAGAATTGATCAGTGTGGATCAGCAGAGAGAACGTATCGCAAGCGGCCATCAGACAGAGGGCTGCAAGTGCCATACAATCAAGATTAAGGAGGATTAAGCATGAATACAAAAGTAACGTTAGCTGGAGTAGAGCTTAAAAATCCTGTTATGACATGTTCCGGTACCTTTGGTTCCGGTATGGAGTTCAGCGAGTCTGTGGATTTGAACAAACTGGGCGCAGTTGTGACAAAAGGTATTGCCAATGTTCCGTGGCCGGGCAACCCGACACCGCGAGTAACAGAGGTGTACGGAGGAATGCTGAATGCGATC
>JAFSFU010000073.1 GCA_017435025.1 Lachnospiraceae bacterium
CAGAAGTTCCTGTTCGGACCGTTCACAACAAAGAGAAACTTCTTTAACGTAATTGAGACCATGATTCCTTTGGTATTCTGTGGTCTTGCAATCAATGTAATGCATAAGAGCGGTCTGTTCTCCATGGCTGCAGATTCCTCTTTCTACTTCTCCGGTGTTGTGGCAGCTGCGATCGCGATCGCGCTTCCGATGCCGAATGTGATTCACCAGATTGTGATCCTGACAGCGGCAACGGTTGTCGGCGGTCTCATCAGTGTGATCCCGATTTATATTAAGAGAAAGACCGGCGCAAGTGAGATGGTTATTTCTCTTATGATGAACTATATCTTTTTTAACCTGGGTTACTGGTGTATTCGTCAGAACTTCCTGGATCCGACCAATGGTTCTTTCTCCATTAATTTCCAGAAGACGGCGACCCTCGGTAAAGTATTAAAGGGAACCAATACCCATTATGGTCTTTTCATTATGATCGCAGCCGTTATTGTGATGTGGATCTTAATGGACAAGTCCAAATTCGGACGTGAGTTAAAACTCACAGGTTCCAATGAGAACTTCGCACGCTATGCCGGTATTAAAGTTGGCAAAGTTGTGTTTGGTTCCCAGCTCATCGGCGGTATGCTTGCAGGTCTCGGCGGCGGTGTTGAGATGATCGGTATGTATACAAAGTTCCAGTGGATCACTTCTGTATCCTACGTATGGGACGGTATTCTGATCAACCTGCTGGCAGGTACAAAGCCGCTTATGATCCCTGTATCCGCATTCTTTATTTCTTACATCCGTATCGGTGCGCTTGTTATGTCCCGTGGCGGTGACGTTGACTCTGAGATCGTATCCATCATTCAGGGTATTATGATCCTTCTGATCGCGTCCGAGCGTTTCTTATACAGGCTGAAGAAGAATAAAGAAGAAAAAGAAGCTCTGCAGAACCAGGCACTGGAAGCAGAAGGCGTAAAGTAAGGAGGGGGAAGAATGAGTTTTTTAGCAAATCTTGATTTTTGGTTTACCGTTCTCCGTTGTACAACGCCGGTATTATTTGCCACAATGGCAGCTCTGCTTGCAAGCCGTTCCGGTCTGTTAAACCTTGGTATGGAAGGTACGATGACAATTGCGGCGCTCTGCGGCGTTTTGGGAAGCGGTTTTGCAAATCAGGCGGGTATGGCACCGGTTGCGTGTCTGATGATCGGTATGGTAACCGGTCTGATCGCAGGTACCGGTTATACAATGCTTCTGGCATACTTCATCCAGAACTTAAAGTCAAACCCGGTTATCACCGGTGTGGCTTTAAACCTGGCAGCCAGTGGTGGTTCCGTATTCTGTCTGTATTCTCTGACCGGAGATAAGAATGCAAGTAACTCCCTTGCATCTGCAGCATTCCCGGCCATTGATATTCCGGTGTTGGAGAATATTCCGGTACTTGGAGATATTCTTTCCGGACATAACTTATTGACATATGTGGCATTTATTGTTACAATCGTTATCTTCGTGATGTTTAATAAAACTGCATTCGGTCTTCACATCCGTGCGGTTGGTGAATCTGAAGATGCAGCACGTTCTGTAGGTATCAATGTAAAGAAAGTGCGTTATCAGGCAATGTTCCTCAGCGGTATTTTATGTTCCTTTGGCGGTATGTACCTGTCTATGGGTTACGTAAACCGTTTTACATCCGGTATGGTTGCCGGTCGTGGTTATATTGCTCTTGCTACCAATGCGATGGCAGCCGGCAATGCCCTGATGGGTATGGTCAGCTCCGTGCTTTATGGTTTTGGTACCAGCATTTCCATTTACTTACAGAACAATAACGTGGATCCGTACCTGATCACTCTGATTCCGTATGTTTCCATCATTATCTTCTACGTGGCATTCAGTTTCTACTACAAGCTGAAGAACCGCGCAGACGAGTCCCTGTAAAGGGCGATCTTTTTGGTATCCTGGGTGAGGGATAACCCATGATATATATTTAATTTACAGTCTTATCAGGAGGCAAACGCATTATGAAAAAAGCACTTAGAAAAATTTCTGCAGTAGTGCTTGCAGCAGCTATGGTATTCTCCATGACAGCTTGCGGCAGCTCTGAAGAAGCAAAGACAGAAGAGAAAGCAGCAGAGACACAGGCAGCTGCAGCAGAAGAAAAAGAAGAAGCAGCAGCTGAAGAAGCTACTGGCGAGAAAATCAAACTGACACTCTGCATCGGTCGTAAGAATGACCTTTCCTTCCAGCAGTCTGCTTACGAAGGAACAGTAATGATCCAGGAGCAGTTAGGCGACAAGTATGAAGTTAACGTAGTAGAGATGGGCGATGACACAACAAAGTGGCAGGCTGCTTTCTACGATGCAGCGGA
Source organism: Lachnospiraceae bacterium (assembly GCA_017435025.1). The sequence continues at coordinate 2,339 of JAFSFU010000073.1, forward strand.
TGCCGGTGCTGACATCATCGTTGGTACAGGTTTCCAGAACAAAGAAAACTTCGAGACAATTCCGCAGGAATATCCGGATACAAAGTTCATCTTATTTGACCAGGATGTAGACTACTCCGTTGGTGATCTCGGCAACGTTCTTGGCGTATTATTCGATTCCAACCAGTCCGGTTTCCTTGCCGGTGCAGTTGCAGCTTACTATACAACAAGCGAGAATGCATTAAACGCTGACAAGACAATCGGTTTCGTTGGCGGTATTGATGGTGTTTCCATCAATGACTTCCTTGTAGGTTATGCTGAGGGTGCTCGTTATGTTGATCCGGAGATCAATGTATTAAGAGCTTACGTTGGTGACTTCGTAGATACAGCTAAGGCAAAAGACCTTACAAACGCTCAGGTTTCTGAGGGTGCTGACATTGTATTCCAGGTAGCTGGTGGCGCTGGTAACGGCGTTATCGAAGGTGCTGCTGAAAAAGATGGCGTTATGGCTATCGGTGTTGACAGTGACCAGTACATGGCATTAGAAGGCACAGATTTACAGTCTTCCGTTATCACTTCCAGCTTAAAGAGACTTGATAACGCGTTATTCAAGATCTGTAAAGACTACGCAGAGGATCCGTCTTCTGTACCGTTCGGCTCCACAGCAACATATGGTCTTCCGGAAGATGCTGTAGGTATCGTATTTAACGAGAACTTAACAGCTTCCATCGGCGAAGAGAACGTTGCTAAGGTTGAAGAGCTTCTTACAAAGATTCAGTCCGGCGAGATCACAGTTTCCAAAGCTTCTGCTTTAACAGCTGATGAGATCGATGCGATCGTTAACAACTAGTACAATGCATTTTGAAAGGCTGCCATATCCCAGGCGGCCTTTCTTTTTTTGCAATGATTGTATGCTTGGCTGAAATGTGGTAAAATACATGCAGATGTTGAGAAACGGAAATTTGATATAAAGGAGAAATAGTTATGGCAGGGATTGTTGACAGTCACGCTCATGTTTGTGGAAATTATCTGTATCCGCGTTTTGACGAGGTCATTGCCGATGCAAAGGCGGCCGGAGTGGAGAAGATCATGATTGTATGCACGGAAACAGAAGAGGCGAAACGCGCGATTGCAATTGCAAAAGAAAATCCGATGTTTGATGTGGCGTGTGCGTTCTACCCGAATGATGTGGCGAAAGCATCAAAGGAAGATTGGGAAGAGTTGGAGCGACTGGTTCGTCTTCCGGAGGTGAAGGCGGTTGGCGAGATCGGTATGGATTATTTTGAATATGATGTTACCGTTCCGGCTGATATGCAGAAGGAAGCGTTCATCAGACAGATTCAGTGGGCGAATGAGCTTAACAAACCGATTCTGGTCCATATGCGCCTGGCGACAGAGGATACAAGAGCAATTATGAAGGAATATCTGAAGGTTCCGGGAATCATGCATTGTTACAGCGGCGGTTACGTGGTGATGCAGGACTTTTTGGATATGGGCATGTATATTTCGTTTTCCGGCAATATTACCTTTGAACTGGACGATGTGAGTACGCAGAAGGCGGTTCGCAAGGTTCCGCTTGACCGGATTCTGGTGGAGACGGATGCACCGTCCCTGACACCGGCTCCGGTACAGCATCTGGCAAATGAGCCGAAATACATTGTGCATGTGATCGATCATATTTGCAAAATTCGTGGTATGGAGCGACAGGAACTGATTGATGCCGTAAATGCAAATTATCAGAGACTGATGGGACAGTAGTGGATAGAAAGGGGTATTATCTTGTATAAGTTAAAACCGAAGAATAAAAAGGATTTATTGAAAGCCGCTATGGGTAAGATTCCGGCTGATCTGGCAATTAAGAACTGTCAGCTTGTAAATGTGTTTACCGGTGAGATCTATCCGGCGGTGGTTTACGTGAAAGACGGTTTTGTAGCTCACGTGGAACGTGACGAACTGAATGGTCCGTACGTTGCGCAAGAAGTGTTTGATGGAGAGGGAAAATACCTGATCCCTGGCTTTGTGGATGCGCATGTTCATATTGAAAGCTCCATGATGGTGCCTAGAAACCTTGCAAAAGTGATCGTGCCGCATGGAACAACAACGATTATCCATGATCCGCATGAATTGGCAAATGTATACGGTGTTGAAGGTGTCCGCTATATGCACGACAGTGCCAAAGGTCTTCCGATGCGTCAGCTGGTGGATATTCCGAGCTGTGTGCCGGCTGTTCCGGGCTGCGAAAATGCAGGCGCAGAATTCTTCGCAGACGAGATCCGCGAGTTGGCAAAACTGGAACGTGTGGTTGGTCTCGCAGAGGTTATGGACTTCCTTGGTGTGATCAACGGTGATGATCGTATGATGGATATTATTGAAGCGGCAGAGGAAGCTGGTCTTTATCTTCAGGGACATGC
>JAFSFU010000074.1 GCA_017435025.1 Lachnospiraceae bacterium
AAAGAGCTTAAAGCAGAAGTTGTGTTTGATGAAGCGAGCTTGTCCGGCTGCTCTCAGAAAGAGATGAAAAAGCGAATGGAGAGATTCTCCGGAAAAGTTGTTTTGACCTATGAGAGCAGTTTTTCATTCGCGTGTGCAGCGAAAGCAGCCGGAGCAGTAGGCATTTTGACTATTTGGCAAACGAATTTGGCACATCATGGAACGCTTGGTGGTGTATGGGGCAGCCCGGAGCCGGAAGATCTTCGTTATCATTATCCGAGAATTCCATTTGCAGAGATTCTGAAGGATGATGGAGAGTCTTTAAGAGCTAAATGTGAAGCGGGGGAGAAGGTTGAGATTTCTCTTACTGTCGAGATGGATGATGGCGTTTATACAAGTATGATGCCGATTGCCAAAATTCAGGGAAAGAGCGAAAAATTTGTTCTTGTATCCGGACATTATGACTCTTGGTACGAGGGAATCACAGATAATGGTGTTGCTAATGCTGCGATGATGGAAATGGCAAGAGTATTTAAAGAGAATCAGCAGGATTTAGAACGAAGCGTGGTGTTTGCGTGGTGGTCCGGTCACTCTGATGGCAGATACTCCGGTTCTACATGGTATTACGATAATCATTGGGAAGAGCTGAATAAAAACTGTGTGGCTCATATCAACATGGATATTTGCGGATGCAAAGGATCTGACCTTGTGGGATTTAACTCTTCCCTTTTAGAGGGTGAGGAATTTGCAAAAGAATTCTTGAAGGAATTCAATGAGGAAGAACCGATTGCTCCGATTCCGATGGCAAGATTTGCGGATCAGACTTTCTGGGGAGCAGCTGTACCGTTTGCTATCATGCCAAAGTTCAGTAAAAGAAATGTGCAGAAACTGCCGTTCTTCTGGTGGCATACCAAAGAAGATACTATTGATAAAATTGACGAGATGATTGTATTAAGGGATGCAAAAGTAGTTGCAAAACTTGCTGCAATATTTACAAACATGGAACGTCTTCCGGCAAAAATGACCGATTTTGTCGATGTTATGGAAAAGAGATTATATGTGATCCAGAATGCGCTTCATGAGGACTTTGATTTGACAAAAGCGTTTGCTTCTGTTGAATGTCTGAAAAAGAAAATATCCGAGTATGAAGAAGCGTTGGATAATCGGAAAGATACCGATGATGCAATTATTGGTATTGCCGGCGAAATGGTTCGCATTACATATACTGCCTCCAGCCAGTATCATCAGGATTTAGCAGTTGAAGGTCCGATGTTCCCTGCTTTAAGTGAGGCGATGGGACTTACCCCGGATAATACAGAGGCTGATTATTATCTGGCAGTTAAAACCAGATTTGTTCGTCAGAGAAATCGCTTATGCGGACAGATCACAAAGATTATAATGGATTGCGACAATCAGATGTATCGTTGGGAGACCGAAAAATAATCTTGTATTATCAGACACTGTAAAAATACATAGGGAAGGGGGCTTTCCATGCTTAAGTACATAATTAAACGATTTGTCTTAGTTTTACCTGTTCTTCTTGGAGCAACGTTACTTGTTTTTACAATCATGGAGTTTACACCGGGTGATCCGGCCAGAATTATTTTAGGTGACGAGGCATCTGAAGAAGCACTCGAAGATCTCCGTGAGGAGATGGGATTGAACGATCCGTTTTTGGTAAGGTACATTCGGTTCGTAGGTAATATGCTAAAAGGTGATCTTGGAACATCTTATCGAAATAATCTTGATGTAGCAGAGCAGATTTTCCAAAGACTAAAGAATACGATGATCCTTGCCGGAGCTGCTGTATTCCTTGCAGTGGCGATTGGTATACCTGTTGGTATCATATCGGCGATTAAACAATATACTGCATTCGATAATTTTGTAATGATGGTAACATTATTCCTTGCAGCGGCGCCGGTATTCTGGATGGGCTTAATGCTTGTTATCGTTTTTGCCCTGAAATTGGGTTGGTTCCCGGCAGCAGGTATGAAAGAGGGATTCCCGGATATGTTAATTTCTCTGATTCTTCCGGCGTTTACTCTTTCTGGCAATACGATGGCGACCATCGCGCGTACAACACGAGCATCTATGTTAGAAGTTGTCCGTCAGGACTATATCGATACCGCCCGATCAAAAGGTTTGAAAGAATCTACCGTTACAGTACGTCATATGTTAAGTAATGCATTGATTCCGATCGTGACACAGATTGGTTTAAGCTTTGGTGGACTTCTTGGCGGTTCTGTTGTAACTGAGTCTATCTTTGCATGGCCGGGCGTAGGTCGATTTGTAGTAGAGTCTATCAACTTCAAAGATACGCCTTGTGTTTTGGCTTCAGTAGTCATGTTGTCGATTTTCTCCACATTCGTAAATCTTATTGTTGACTTGCTGTATGCGTTTGTGGATCCGAGAATCAAGTCCCAGTATCAGACGAAACGGAGGTGATTGCATGTTGTGGAATATTAGATCAAAGAAAGCTGAAATTGAAACTGCTGAGGCTGTTAATCGTGACCGAACTTTAACTGAGCAGGCGTGGATTCAGTTTAAATATAACAAACGTGCTATGTTTGGACTTGCAATCATTGGAGTTTTATTATTGATCGTAGTTGCCACAGTCGTTATTGACATTGCGACCAGCAATGCGTTTTACGAGGATCAGGTAATCCGTCAGAATCTTCGTATGAAGTTAAAAGGTCCGAGCCTTGAGCATCCGCTGGGATGTGATGAATTTGGACGTGATATGCTGCTTCGCCTTCTCTGGGGTACCCGTTATTCCTTGTTATTAGGTGTTTGTGCGGTTACGATCGCTATGTTTGTTGGCGGTCCGCTGGGAATGATCGCAGGTTTCTACGGCGGTAAGGTGGATAACTATATCATGCGTGTTATGGACGTATTTATGGCATGTCCGTTCATCCTTATGGCAATGGCTATTGTTGCAGCTTTAGGTCCGAGTACCGTGAACCTTTTGATTGCGCTCGGTGTATCTGGTATGGCCTCCTTCTCCCGAGTAACGAGAGCGGCTGTTATGGCAGTAAAAGACAAAGAATTTGTTGAATCTGCACGTGCAGTAGGTGCCAATGATGCCGTGATTATGGTAAAATACATTCTCCCGAATGCAATGGCACCGATTTTGGTTCAGTTAACATTAAGAATTGGTACATCCATTCTCCATGTTGCCGGTCTTTCCTATATCGGTCTCGGTGTTCAGCCGCCGGCTCCGGAATGGGGTGCAATTCTTACAGCAGCAAAGGTTTATATGCGTGATGCATGGCATATTTCAGTATTCCCGGGCTTATTCCTGGTAATTACCGTTGTTGCCTTTAACTTGTTTGGTGACGGTCTGCGAGATGCGCTGGATCCTAAACTGAAGAGATAGGAGGTACATAAATGGGAAAACTGCTGGAAATTAAAGATTTAAGAGTTCAATACGAGACCAGTGATGGAATCGTAAAAGCGTTAAATGGCGTTGATATCAGTCTTGATGAAGGTATGACACTGGGTCTTGTAGGTGAGACCGGCGCAGGAAAAACAACTCTTGCGAAAAGTATCATGAGGATCATTCCTCAGCCGCCGGGAAAGATTGTATCCGGTGAAATTCTGTATAATGGTCAGGATCTTCTGCAAATGGATATTGCAGAAGTTCGTAAGATTCGTGGACAGCATATTTCTATGATTTTCCAGGATCCGATGACCTCTCTCAATCCGGTAATGACCGTTGGTGACCAGATTGCAGAAACCATTAAGACTCATGAAAAAATCTCTGCGGTTCAGGCAACACAGAAAGCATGTGAGATGTTAGAGCTGGTAGGAATCAAAGCAGAACGTGCAGG
>JAFSFU010000075.1 GCA_017435025.1 Lachnospiraceae bacterium
AGGATTGGGCATTAGAGTACTATTTATTGCTTCCATGCCCATTTCAAGAAGAATTCGTAGGAGTATAGATATTTCTGTTCACGTCGATGTTTTCTAAAACTGCCGAAGCAGGAACTCTTCAGTCCAAAAGCACAAAAGGCAGTTCAATACTTGCATTGACTTTTCCCCCCACCAAGATATATAATAGAAATACTTGACTGTTATACAAGACAGAGCGATAAAACAGAATTAAGAAAGGAATCCGTATGTCCAATTTTTTCAAAAATATTTCCGTTAAGAAGCTTATTCCGTACCTTCTTGTCGGCGCGATTTCCAGTGTCCTTCATTACGCACTGAAGGTAGACTCCCTTCCGCTGACCAGAATTACCGATGCTGTGTTTGCAGGCTGTATGCTCCCATATATTCTTGCAATTACTTTCAAAAAAATGGCGAAACCGAACCTGACATGGCAGGAACCGGCGCTTGTAGGCTGTCTGTTCTTTGCAGTTTCCATGGTTCTTACAGTCATCTATTTTATCTAAAATAAAAGGAGTAAAACCAATGATCAAACTGGAACGTACCAGCGTCATGAACCTGGAAAATGCTATCCGCGGCGCAAGAAACCCGATGAACAGCTGGAACCGTATGGACAGCTATTACGACGAGGACGGCAGCTATGTACTCGGTGAGAACGACCTCGGGTTAGCTCAGAAACTGAGAAAAGCCGGCAGTGACCACAGAAAATACACTCGTCAGATTTTTGTATCGGTTGATATCACTGCTCCATTATATTGGTGGAAAGAATTTGACACTTACAAAGTTGCAACTGTTGCAAACTCCACAAGCACGATGCATAAAATCCATGCAAAACCGTTTGACATCGATGATTTTAGTCACGATCACATGACTCCGGACACACTGGCATTTATGGAGACAGTTGTAAACGAACTTGAAAAAATCAGACAGAAATATATGGAAGAAGGCAAGAAAAAAGAGGATTGGTATGACATGATCCAGCTTCTTCCGTCCAGCTACAACCAGATGCGTACTGTAACAATGAACTATGAGACATTGATCAACATCTATTTTGCAAGACGCGCACACAAGCTTGCCGAATGGCATACCTTCTGCGATTGGATCAAAACACTTCCGTATGCAGAAGAGATCATTATTGCTGAATAGTAAAATTCAAATTAAACAATAACAGGCGGCAATCCCTTTCGGACTGCCGCCTAAACTATTACACCATATCTAACAAAATCGGAACATCAATCTCCCTCTGCAGTGTCAGCGAGTAGATCACAGACTCTTTCACGCGCTTTCCTGTAATCTGCTGCAAAGCCTGCGCATAGTAGATCATCTGAATCTGATACCGGTCTTTTAACTCCTGTTCCCCGTCCGTTTCACTGACGCGGTCTGTCTTGTAATCCACGAGAACAATCTCTCCGTCCTCCTCGAACCACACATCAATGATACCCTGAATCAGAATTGGCTCGTCAGAGTCTGCCTCGTCCATCGCTCGAGCCGGAATGCCCATGATGAACTGGCTCTCTTTATGAAGATTTCCCAAAACGTCGGCCGCCTGCATTCGTTTCGCCACATCCGATTCAAAAAATCTCCAGATCTTATCGGTCCAGATGAGGCCAAGGGATTCCTTATCCATTCGTTCTGACTCCTCCAGTTCTTTCATCTGTTGGAACAGGTCTTTTCGCTCATGAATATCTTTGAAATCCAGGAGTTCCAATGCACGATGATAAGCCGTACCGCGAAGTGCACCTTTGTTGACAGTCGGTTTCCCATGCTGTGAAAACATCGGCTCAGCCGCTGCAATCGAGTCAATCTCTGCCGGCAGCTCGTCCGTCTCTTCACTATGTCTCTCATGCACCAGATACGCACTTTCCGCATCATCATGAAACTGTCCCTGATGCTTCAGCTCCGAAACCGACATTTTCGCGTGGAGTGTCACATCCGCCTGATGAGGATATTCGAACCGGAGTGTCGGACCAAAATCTGCCCCGGTGCCCTCTGTTTCCCTCAGCTGCTTCAGTTTCAGAAACGTACCGGCCTTTTCCTCCTGGGCCTTCACCTCTGCATCCACCAGTTCCCGGATAGGCACCTGCATGATATCGATGGATTGCTTCGCCGCATAAGACGCCATCAAAATCCAGTCCAGATAAGAGTTTGCCTCACTGAGCCATGTAAACGGAAGACCTTTTTCGTCCTTTGCTCCCAAAGGTGCATGTCCCCACTTCTCCAACCGTTTTTCCAGGGATTTATCACCGGCCGTGATGATCAGTTTTTCCCGTGCTCTGGTCATGGCCACATAAAGCACTCGCAGTTCCTCGCCCATGCTCTCCAGATCGCCCCTCCGTCTCAGAACATTTTTCTTGAGCGTAGGCGCTTTTACATTCAGCGACACATCAAAATAGTCGGTCGCAACCCCCAGCTCCTCATCGATCAGGATTTTTCCGCGTGTGTCCTGGCGATTGAACTGTTTACCGGCTCCGGCAAGAAATACCACCGGAAATTCCAATCCCTTACTTTTATGGATACTCATGATACGGACCGTATCTTCATTTTCACCGACACGTGCCGCCTCACCAAAATCCGTATCATACTTCTTCAGTTTCTCAATATAACGGATGAAATCAAATAAACTCTGATAGCTGGTCTTTTCAAAAGCCGCTGCCTTCTCAACCAGCATATTCAAATTTGCCTGACGGACTTTTCCCGCCGGCATAGCCGACACATAATCGTAATAACCGGTTTCCTCAAAAATCCGGTGAAGCAGGCGGTGAACCGGCAGATAACCGGCCTCCTCGCGGAGTCCTGCAAGCAGCGTCAGAAAATCCATCAGTTTGACAAAGATTTCATCCGGCTCATCGGCATGGTTTCTCATATAGGCTTTCACCGCCCCGTAAAATCCGGCATCCTGTCCTTTGTCTGTGTTCTTTTTGAATGAAGCCATGATCATTGCCAGCTCCCGGTCAGAAAAACCGCAGATCGGAGATTTTAACACACTGACCAGCGGAATATCCTGCATCGGGTTATCCAAAAGCGCCAGCATGTTCAGGACCGTTTCCACCTCGATGGCATTAAAATATCCCGTTCTGGATTCCGCAAAGGCAGGGATTCCTTCGGAACTGAGGACACTCAAAAATTCCTCCGCCCATCCGCTGAGACTGCGAAGCAGAATAACGATATCTTTCTTCTTTAACGGTTCATACTGGCCAATCTTTCGGTTCCAGATTTTCATTCCCGTTTCCGGATCCGTCATCTCACGGATCTTCGCTGCGATCAGTCTTGCTTCCGCTTCTTTCGCCGTATAATCGGCCTTTTCTTCATCCATGGCCGCAGTCAATTCTTCTCCGGTATCCAGAAGGTACATCTCCGTCTTCATCTGACCCTCCACTTCCGGCTGCGGATAATCCGCACCTGCATGCAGGGCTGCATCTTCTGTATACTCGATATTTCCGAGAGACTTCGTCATGAGTTTGAAAAACAGATCATTGACACTGGACAGTACATCCGGACGACTTCGGAAGTTCTGATCCAGTTCGATCATCTGGTGCACACTCTCATTCTTTGAATAGGACATGTATTTATCCAAAAACAGCTTTGGTTTCGCCAGGCGGAACTTGTAAATACTCTGTTTCACATCGCCTACCATGAACACATTAGGAGAACCAAACCGCTCTCTGGAAATTGCCTGAATCAGCGCCTCCTGCACTTCATTGCTGTCCTGATACTCGTCGACCAGAATCTCCTCGTAAAACTTTGCCAGTTCATCTGCCACCGGTCCCGGCCCGTGGTCCGCCGAATTTCCGGTCAGAATTTCCAGTGCAAAGTGCTCTAGGTCATTGAAATCCACAAGGTTTTTATCGCGCTTCGCCGCACGGAAACGTTTTTCAAATTCCTCTGTCAGTTCCAAAAGCATGAGGATCGGTTTTCGGCACGCCTGCATATCCAGGAACATGGCCCCCATATCCCCCGGAACATACAGTTTCTTCATATCTTTGACGGCATCCTTCACCTGGTTTCGGATTCCGGACACCATTTCCTTTTTCTCCGGGTCAATGTCTTTGCCGCGGGCTGCCGCCAAACGCGCAAATACCAGATTATCCAGAATCCGGTAAATCTCCCGATAGGTGTCTGCCTCTGCCAGACGCTCCATATTTGTCTGATCCTCCGTGAGCATCGGAACGTAAACCTGCGGCCCATCCTCCTCACAGGCAATTTCTAACGCCGCATCCAACTGCTCTGCGAACTCAGCCGCCTGTCGCTTCACATCCCGGATCAGGAACTGCATCCAGGAACTCTTCTCAAAACTTTCCGGATCGCCGGCATCCTCTCCGCCGATCTCTTCTCTGCAATGATCCATCCATTCACCCGGCCACGGATTGCTTTGGGAAAACCGATAAACCTGTAAAATATAGTCTTCCAATCCACCGTCGGCTTTTCCGGATGCATAGGTATCCACAAAGCGGAAGAATTCCTCATCATTCCGTCCATAATAGTCTTCCAGCAATTCCTTCATCACATCTGCCTGCAAAAGAAGCAGTTCGCCTTCATCACCAATCCGGAATCCCGGATCAATATCCAGTTCATTAAAATGTTCCCGAAGCAGATGCAGACAGAAGCTGTCAATGGTGGTGATCTTCGCATGATGAAGCAGGGTCGTCTGGCGCTCCAGATTCCGGTCCCCCGGATTCTGCTCCAGCTTTGCTTCCAGCGCATCTCCGATTCTCTCCCGCATCTCTGCTGCCGCCGCGTTGGTGAATGTCATCACCAGAAGGCGGTCGATATCCACCGGATGCTCCGGGTCTGTCACCATCTGAATGATACGCTCCACCAGAACGGCGGTCTTTCCGCTGCCGGCTGCCGCTGACACAAGAAGGCTGCGGTTTCTCGCCTTAATGACCTGTTCCTGTGCTTTCGTCCATCTCATCTCTGCCATCTGCCGCACCTCCTTCCTCTTCAATCTTTGTCCAGATTTCCTCCGCTTTCATACTTCGGAATCTGCGGAATCCAAATCCCTCTGTTTTCAGGTCAAATCCGCAGATACTGTGATACGGACAATAATCGCAAGCAGTCCGCGTTCCCTGCTTGTACGGATTTATCACAGTATTTCCGTCCAAAATTTCCTCGCCCATGGCCTTTAAACTCTGATTCACATAGCCGGACAAATGCGCAAACCGCTCACCGCCCGCCACGGAAGATTTCGCATCTACGATCAGTCCATCCTTCAGCGCAACCGGAATCACGTCCGACTCCTTTACGATCTCATGGTCCATATGTTCAATGACATTAAGACTGCTGTTGACAAGGCCGTTCATGCGAAGTTTTTTCAGGATGCCGGCCTCAATGTTCGCCGGATCCATATTTTCCGGTCGTTCCAAAACCGGATCATCAATGTGATAATAAAAAATTCCCGCCGGCACCGGCTGTTTTCCCGGATGGCGTTTGCCCTCCATCGTCAGCGCCGCATCCATATAGACCACCAGCTGAAGCTGCAGTCCATGGTATAACAGGGACAGGTCAAAGGACGTGCTTCCGGACTTGTAATCCATGATCTTCACATACACCTTATCCTCGTCCTCAAATATATCCATACGGTCGATTCGTCCCCGAAGGTTCATGGAATTTCCGTCCTTCAGCGCAATGCGTGTGCTCACATCCACTTCGAACTCCTCCGGCTCAAAATCGCCTTTCTGAATCTGATAGATCAGAGCCCGGATCGTCCGATCCGTGATCCGCTCCACCTTTCTTCCCAGGTAACTGTTTCTTGCAGAACTTTTCAGGATCGTGTTTCGATATTCATACGATACCCGGTCCACCACCGCCTTCACCAGTGCGCGCCGCTCCTTCTCACCGATCGTCCGAAAATCCATTCCCTGTTCCTGCACTTCATGGAAGAACAGATCAATGGAACGGTGGAAAAGATTTCCCATATCGGAAAAGTCCACCTCATAATCGCGGCGTTTTTTCAGTTCGAGACCATGACTCAGGAAATGTGCATAGGCACAGGCCGCGTAGCCTTCCATCCGTGTCACACTTCCGTTGAGAATCCGTCCATACAATTCCAAAGCAGCTGCCTTTCCGATTCCGGACTCCTGGTAGGAATACGAACACGCCTCTGCCAGGCGCCTCATCTCCTCCTCGCGGCCGCCTTCCCGTGACAGCCACCGGTAAAGCTCTGCAAACGCCGGATTTCTCTCCATGTTCTCCGGGTCCTGCAGCCAGCGGATCACAGCTCTCCCCGCCGCCTGAAAACTGATCACACCATCTTTTTCTTCCTCTGCCGCTGTGACCGGAAGATTCTCAAACCGCTTTCGGAGCTGGTTGACAAGGCTGGATGGACGCATCGTCTTTCCTTCCGATGACAAAGATGACCAGGAGATCGTCAAAAGATCCGATGGCTTTGTCATGGCAAGATACAGGTAAAAGCGCTGCATGAAGCCCTCTTCCCTCGCAGTTGGAGCCAGTTCCAGTGCATTTCGCTTTAACACCTCACGTTCCTGCTCCGTCAAAATTCCGCCCTTCGTCACATCTGCCGGCACGACACCTTCGTTGACACCCACAAAAAAGAGTGCACGAATCCCGGACAATCTGGTTCGCTTCAGGTCGCCGGCCACAACACGGTCTGCTCCCGCCGGAATCATGCCCACCTTCAGTTCCCGAAATCCGGCATTGACAATTTCCAGATACTCCCGTTTCGAGACAACCTCTTCCCCAAGGAGCTCATACAGACGACCAAACAATTCCATCACCAGATCATAAATCTCCGCATACTCTCTGGCCTCTTTTTCCATACCCATTTCCCGGAACTGCTCACTCTTCTCGTTTAGTTTTCGCTCCACATCAAGTGTACGCACCAGCTCCGCCAATGCCTCTGTGATCACAGCCACCGAAGTGCCTCGTTCGCCCGCTTTCTCTTTGAACAACGCAAGCGGTGCTAAAATTTCTTCTTTAAACGCATTTAATTCCACCAGATTGATCCGGCCGCCGCCTTCAAAGGTCCGCTGCCATTCTTCGTTCCAGCGACTCCAGCCGCGGATACCCATGGAACGGACATAAAGCTCCATTCGGTCAATCTTTTCAGTATCCTCGGACACCAGACCGGTCCTCAGATACTGGAACATGCTCTCATAATCAAATCCTTGCTTTAGGATTTCCAGCGCACTCTTCACCAGACGGATCATCGGGTTGCCGGAAACATCCCGTTTCTCATCCATAAAGAACGGAATCTTATTCGCCTCAAACTGATGATTGATCTCCTTTGCATATCCGGGAAGATCACCGCATATCACCGCAATTTCACGGTACCGGTATCCCTCGCGTTTCACCAGCTGATGGATCCGGTTCACAACAAAATCAATCTCATCCGACGGATTCTCCGCCTGTACCAGACGAATTCCTTCGGCTTCTTCTTTATATACCCGGTACGGATAGCGGAACATGGTCCGTTCCAGATAATCAAGCTCCGGTCTCCGTAAAAAACGATACAGCGGTCTCTCAGCGAGAACCATATCTTCGCAAACGGTCTCTCCGTTTTCATTGGCCATATGTTTTAACTTCATGGCCATCTTCCGACTCATATCAAAAAGATCCGCCTCGTTTTCCGGTCCGTATAAACTGCCCTCCGAAGCAGTCACGGTTACATACATGTCATGGCAGATTCTCATGAGAAGTCCGATCAGTCGATACTGCACCGGTGTAAATCCGGTGTAACCGTCCAACACCAAAACACTGTCTTTTAAAAGTTTTGATTGATCCGCCACCTGACACAGAACATCCAGCAGCTCTTCCAGCGTAATAAATTTCTCTTTTGCAAACTCGCGAAAGGCCTCAAAGATCACACTCATGTCCTGCAGTTTTCTGGTCAGGATCGGACTGAGACCGTCTTTTGCAATCTGCTCTCCCAGGATTTCCGGTGTGACACCATACTGGTAGAACTCCGACAACATGGACTTTACCTCGTCGATAAAGCCTGCCTGATTCAGATGGGACGAAAACGCTGCCAGCTCTTTTCGATTCTCCCCCGCCAGTTTTCGAAGCACCATGGTCTTTCCCGTATCATCCAGAATCTCCGGCTGCGGCATGGATAATTCCTCAAAAATCCGGTAGGCCAGTCGTTCAAAGCTGACCACATCAATCTGGAACGTGCCATGGCACGGGTGCAGACGAATGATGTCCTTTTGCGCCTGCATGGTCGCCTGCTCCGGCACAATGACAAAGAAACGGCGCTCCGGTTCTCTCATGGACCAGTCGATAATTTTGTTATATATAAATTCTGTCTTTCCGGATCCCGCTCCGCCTGTGATCAGTGTCAATGCCATGCACAATTCCTCCTGCCTACATACTGTCCCCAGTATAACATATTTTCGGAGGGAATATCCACCGGAACCCGCTCATAAACTGTAGAAAATACATAATCAAGGACCATACCATGAGTTCCAAAACCAAAATCATTGTCCTCCGAATGAAGGAGATTATTTACACCGCGATTTTCGTGGGCTTTGCTATCCTGTTAATCCTTTTACTGGTGGTCATGCTGCACCCGGGGAAAGATGGGTCTACAGGCGACAACAAACCATTTGCAACCCAGACAGAAAGCACAACGTCAACCAGTGATACACCTGCTGGCGCAATGCCCATCCAAAATGAGAAAGCTAACTACACCCCCGGTATCTACTCCGCTTCCATCACCCTGGGAAATCAGAGCGCCAATGTAGAAGTAACTGTCGACGCAACAAAAATTACTTCCGTCGTACTTGTGCCTTTAAACGACTCCGTCGCCACCATGTACCCACTGATGCAGCCGGCCATGGAAGAACTGGCGGCGCAGATTTTGGAAAAACAGACGCTGGAGGGATTGGAATATCCTGCCGGAGCCCAGTACACTTCCGTGACCTTGATGCAGGCCGTAGAGACTGCAGTGGAGAAAGCGAAAACTAGCTGATTTTCCATCATTTTCACCTATTTTTTTCTATATACAGAAAAAAATATCCCCCATATACCCGAAATGTCGATTTCGAGTATATGGGGCGCTCATTTATTTGTATATATACTTCCGTCAAATTTCAAAATTGACACTACTGGTATCTCACCCAAAACAGGCAAGGGACCACGCACGAATTTTTTCGCGCGCAGCCCCCTTTATTTACATCTTCACCGGATATTTCGGTTCGCGTCCCTCTAACATATCCACGATCTGCTCCGCACAAGCCATACCCACATAATAAAGAGCCTCATCGGTATTAGCTCCGATATGCGGTGTCGCCACAAAATTGGACAGAGTCAGCAGCGGATTCTCCTTACCCGGAAAATCCTCATGGAATACATCACAAGCTGCACCGCCCAGTTTGCCGGACTTCAGTGCCTCGTAAAGAGCTTCCTCATCCATCAAAGGTCCGCGGGAAGCATTCATGAAGACTGCTCCGTCTTTCATCTTTGCAAACTGTTCTGCACCGAACATGCCGCGTGTCTGATCTGTCAACGGCAGGCTCAGATTGATCACATCGGCCTCTCCAAGAACTTCATCCAGCTTCGCTGCCTTTTTGCAGCCGCAGGCCGCCGCACGCTCTTCCGTCAAAAACGGATCGTATGCGATCACATCCATACCAAATCCCAGTCGCAGAATTTCGGCTGTTCTCTCTCCGATGGCACCGAAACCAATCTGTCCCAGCGTCTTTCCGCGAAGTTCGAAACCTCGAAGGATGCTCTGGGCTTCCTTCATCCGTTCGGACGGCTCCAATGCCGGGGCTTCTTCCTCAATGAATTTGCATGCCCGGACAATCCTTCTGTAAACTGCCAGCAGCAGTCCCACATTCAGTTCCGCCACCGAGTTGGCATTGAGATGCGGTGCGTATACCACCTGAATCCCACGCTTCTTTGCTTCTTTCAAATCTACACCGTCAGTACCGGTTCCATGAACCGCGATCACCTTCAGATTTGGCATCCGGTCCATCTCTTCGGCTCCGATATTCAGTGCGCGGTTGATCAGAGCATCCACCTCACCGATCCTTGCCCAGTCACCAATAATCTCACCATGCTCCTCCAGAAAGGCAACTGCCTTCGGGTGGATCGTCTCACATAAAAATACTTTCATAAAATCTCTCTGTCTATACTTCCCATGTATGGTGCAGGAAACCTTCACCATAAACTTCTTTTGCCTCAGATACGATCAGGAACGCCGTCGGGTCAATTCCGTAAATGATCTTTTTCGCTTTATGGAACTGCTTCTTATCAACCACACAGATCAAAGTCTTACCTTCACGCTTCGAGAATGCACCCTCACTCTTATAATACGTACATCCACGCTCAAGGAAATCCATCAGCTCTTCCGCAATCTCCTCAACATGAGAAGACATAACGGTGATCATCGTACTCTTATTCGGACCGTAAAGCATCAGCTCAATGATAGAAGATCCAAGATACATGTTGAGCAGACCGTAAAGACCTGCATCGATATTACGGAATACTAAAATGGAAGTACCGATGATCACGAAGTCCGTCATCATAATGGCTGTGTTTGTCGGTAAATGCGGACGGAATTTCTGTAACAGCTTCGCCATAATGTCGCCGCCGCCGGTTGTGGAACCGCGAACAAATACAACTGCCAGGCTGGCACCTACTAAAACAGCACCGGCAATACAGGAGATGATCTTATCACCTACATAAATCGGCACATAAGGTGTTACGATCACGTCAATAATAAAGGAAATGATCGCTACGGTCTTAAAGGTCTTTAATGTCATCGATTTGCCAAGCCAGATCCAGGATGCGATCAAAAGCGGCACGTTGATCATAAAGTTCAAAGTACCGATCGGAAGTCCGGTCAGTCGGTTAAAGATGATCGCAAGACCGGTTGCACCGCCCGGTGCAATATCGATACTGTTAATAAAACAGTGAAGACCGATCGCCTGCAGAAAGCCCGCAATAATATCGAACAGGATATCCAAGGACAATTCTTTTAAATTGAATTTCTTTTCCATAAAATTCCCCTCTTTCTCACCAAGTTTCTCTAAATTTTAGTATAACAAATTCTATTTTTTTCGTCAACGAGACAATTCAACAAAAGAAGGGCGGATAACATCTCATTACAGATATCATCCGCCCTTTTCTTCAAAGAACTCTTTTAAAATTGATCGCTTATGTATTATTTCTTGGAATCTACGTACTTCTTAATATTGGAAGCATTCACAAATTTGTGGATCGCACCGTCTTTTACGATTACAAGTGTCGGTGCCTGCATGATTCCGAAAGCATCGGTCAATGCCGGATTCTCTTCCGCGTCTACCACCTGGTATGCCTCATCCTTTAAGAACTGCTTTGCAATCTTACAGTTCGGGCATGTCTTTGTTGTGAACAGATAGATACCGTCCTTGCCTGCTGCCGGAGTTCCATTTTCACTCTTCTGCTCGCTCTGTGCCGCTTTCATACTGCTCTTCGCCTCGTTGATGGCATCAAGGATCGTCTTGGACGCATCCGGATTTCTCTTGAGAACAGAATGTTTCACATCGTAAACTTTACGCTCTTTGTACTCCTGAGTCTTACCATCGTTCCAGTTCTGAACCGGACGGTAGTAACCGGTAATACGGCTGTAAACTTCTGCCTTCTGACCACAGATCGGACATGTGTAGTGCTCACCGATCAGATAGCCGTGGTCCTTACAGATGGAGTAAGTCGGAGACAGTGTATAGTACGGAAGCTTATAGTTCTCCGCAATTGTGCGAACCAGCTTGGAAGCAGCCTTCCAATCCGGAAGCTTCTCGCCGAGGAATGCATGGAATACCGTACCGGATGTGTACAGAGTATGTAACTCATCCTGGAGATCCAGTGCATCAAATACGTCGGATGTAAAGGATACCGGAAGGTGGGAGCTGTTTGTGTAGTACGGTGTACCATCTGCCTCACCGGCGGTAATAATATCCGGGTATTTTTCCTTATCATGTTTTGCGAGACGGTAAGTGGTGGACTCAGCCGGAGTTGCCTCTAAGTTGTAGAGATCACCGTACTCTTCCTGGTAACTTACCAGACGGTCACGCATATGGTTCAGCACGTCTTTTGTAAACTGAAGTGCCTTTTCGTTTGTAATATCCTGACGGATCCACTTCGCATTTAAGCACGCCTCATTCATACCGATGAGACCGATTGTGGAGAAGTGGTTGTTGAAGGTGCCGAGGTATCTCTTTGTATACGGATACAGACCGCCGTCCAGAAGTTTCGTGATAACTTCACGCTTGATCTTTAAGGAGCGGGCGGAAATGTCCATAATTCTGTCAAGTCTCTCGTAGAACTCTTCTTCGTTCTTGGAAAGGTATGCGATTCTCGGAATGTTGATCGTTACAACACCTACGGAACCTGTGCTCTCGCCGCTGCCGAAGAAACCACCTGTCTTTTTACGAAGCTCACGAAGGTCAAGTCTGAGACGGCAACACATACTACGTACATCGCTGGGTTCCATA
>JAFSFU010000007.1 GCA_017435025.1 Lachnospiraceae bacterium
ACCATCCTGCAACAGTCTCATTGTCATGTGTTCCTGTGTAAACCACACAGTTCTCACCAAAGTTATGCGGCAGATAGTCGTTGACACCGGTAGTATCTTCCACGTTCCATGCGAACTGCAGAACCTTCATATTCGGGAAACCGCTGTCTTTCACCAGTTTGCGGACACCGGCAGTGATCAGGCCCAGATCTTCAGCAATATAACTCTTCTTGCCAAGCTCGCGTTCCAGTGTCTTGAAAAGATCCATACCCGGTCCCTTTTCCCAGTGACCATCCTTCGCCTTGCCGGTCTTTGCCGGGATAGAGAAGTATTCGTCAAAGCCACGGAAGTGATCGATACGAACCACATCATATAATTTAAAACTGTACCATAAGCGTGTTACCCACCAATGGTAATCGGTATTCTTGTGGAAATCCCAGTCGTATAACGGATTACCCCAAACCTGTCCTTCCTCCGCAAATGGATCCGGCGGACATCCGGCAATCTGCGTCATCTGGTTTTCCTCATTGAGCTGGAATAATTCCGGCTGCGCCCACACATCCGAACCGTCCGGAGAAACATAGATCGGAATATCACCAACAATCTCAATGTGCTTGTCGTTGGCATACTTTTTCAATTTGCTCCACTGCTCATAGAATTTGAACTGCAGATATTTCTGGAATTCAATATCGAAATACAGTTTTCCGCGATAGTAATCCAGCGCCGGACCATAGTGCATGCGAAGATCCTCCGGCCACTGGGTCCATCCCTTGCCTCCGAAGAAGGAACGTGCCGCCATAAACAGCGCATAGTCATCCAGCCACCAGAAATTATCCTGTGTGAACTTTACAAACTCCGGATTGTGACTGATGTCACTGCGCTCATAAGCTTTATGTAATAAAGGAAGGCGATTCTGATACATCAGTTCATAATCTACCTTCTCCTCGTCGCTTCCAAAATTAACTGCCTCGCACTCTTCCACCGTCAACACACCTTCATTGATCAGTGCATCCAGACTGATAAAGTACGGATTTCCTGCAAACGCAGAAAATGCCTGGTACGGAGAATCGTAGGCACCACCGTGGCTGGTGGAACCAAGCGGCAGAATCTGCCAGTATTTCTGACCGGTTTTCTCCAGCCAATCTACAAAATCATAAGCAGCCTGATCAAAACATCCGATGCCATACTTGGACGGCAGGCTGGTCACAGAGAGTAATACACCTGTATGTCGTTTCATTTTTAAGCTCCCTTCTGTATACTCATAATGTGTTATTATACTATAATTTCGGATAATATGCCACACCTACTGATTATAATATATCGGCGCCAGTATCTGGTCCAGATTTTTTGCTGTGATCGATTTTATAAGAATCGATTTTGCATAGAAGATTCCGATAACTGATTCACAAAGTTTGCGGCACAGTCGTTCCAGATCACGGACTCCATCCTCCGGACAGCGACGGATCAATTCGTCCACCGCATCCTCTTCCAGACGAAGACTCTCCGGATGCTCAAACTTGACACCTTCCGGATCACACAAGTCATCCAGACAATCCAGCCGATATTCTCTTAACAGCCTCGGCCACAGATATCGCTCCACGATCTGTCTTTTATCAGACGGAGAATACGGTGGAAGTTCCACGATATCCAAACGATCCTTCAGGATCGGTGACAATGGCTCCAACCGGTTGGCCGTCGCAATGAAAATTACATAGGACAGATTCAGCGGAAATCCCAGATAGTTGTCCACAAACTCCGAGCGGTCTGTATCCAGAATATCCAAAAGTACACTTTCCGGATCACCGTGGTCAATAGAGTTTCCCATCTTATCGATCTCATCCAACAGGATCAGCGGACAAAAGCTCTTGGAACGCACCAGCGCATCCGTGATTCGTCCCGGTCTGGCATCCTTGAAGATTGTCTGGGATCCACGCAAAAACAGAGCATCCGATACACCGGCAAGAGAAATCTTTACGCACGGGCGTCCCATGGCCGCCGCAATGGAAGCCGCAATCGTCGTCTTGCCCACACCAGGAGGTCCTGTCAGAAGAAGTACCGCACCATAATTGGTACCCAGATGCTTCTGGCATGCCATGTAGCGCAGAATTTTTTCCTTCACCTCGTACATGGCATAGTGAGTCCGATCCAAAAGCCTTTTTGCTAATGGAAGATCGATCGTCGGTGAAACATTGGTGGACTTCCAAGGCAATTTCAACAATGTGCTTAAGTATGCATCTTTCATATCTGCCGGGTCTGACTCGATCAGAAAATTCTGTAGCTCTTCCGGCATACAGGCAAAAGTCTCCGCATCAATTTTATTTCGAATTCGATATTTTAATTGTTCGTGACGGGTTTTATCTTTTACTTCTTCCATAGTATTTCCTCTCAAAACAACATGATACTGCTTGTCATTGATACTTCTATTGTACCATATTCAAAGCAATAAAAAAACTCCTACACTGCCATTTATAGGCAGCATAGGAGTTTTCCTCTATATGTTTATAAAAGGATTTACAGTGTGATCACCTGATCTACACCAACACTTCCCAGTGCAGCGTATACGTTCGGGAAACATCCGATGCCGGACGGATAGATCAGCTTCTTGTCGATCTCGCGCTTGAAGCAGCAGCGGTCACATGCCATCAGAAGCATACCAGTCTTCTCGGATAAGTCAGCCAGACGCTGTGCGATCTCGCTGCCCTCAACCAGCATATAGCAGTTGTCAAAGAAGAACATCATTCCGACAACGTCAACACCGTGAACGCCCTTCTCTAACTGCGGGATAATCATATCCGTTAAAATTTCTCTTGCATGCTCAGATTCAAGTAAGTAAGCAACTTTCATTTGTATATCTCCTTTTATATTTTTTCAATTGCTTTAACAGCAATCTTCCATACCTTCTCCAAAAAGATTGATCAGCTCGCCATCCATAATGCGATAGATCGCATAACCGACCTGACCATTCTTTTCACCTGTGATCAGGGTCTCAATTTCACTCAGCTTATCCATATTAAAGAAGCGGATATGCTGATTTTCTCTTGGTGCCGGAATCGGTGGTGTCTCGACCAGCACACCATTCTCGTCTGTATACAGGGCAATCGACGCAATATCTTCATCCAGCTGTGAAATCACGACAATATCCTGGATTCCGTCATTGGTAATGTCTTCTGCACAGGCGAGAAGAATGGTTCGCTCCGGATAGCGATTACAGAATTCCACAAGCAGCGGATGATCATCTTCCACCATCTCTGCATATGGAACACCGCTCTCTTCCGCAGCTTCATCTTCTTTCTCCTGTAAGAACTGTCTTAAACCGGCCAGTCCTATCACAGCAATCACCAGCACAAGGACTTTTATAACAAGTGATAATTTTTTATTTTGCATGAGACTTCATCTCTTTCTTTGCCCAGCGATATAATGCGATACAAGCATATCCCACCATGATCATGCTGCAGATCAGCTGGAGCCACTCCGGGAAATCGATGATAAACGCATTGGCGCTGGAAATGCTGTTGGTCACACGGTCAAAATCAAGTACCGGCTGGAAATTCGGCAGCAGAATATTCGCAAGCATACCGCCAATCTGCGAAATGATAATAACGGACACCGCATACAATGTAACTGCACGCTTACCGATCATCTTACGGATACTGATCAGCTCAGCAATATTGGTTGCACATCCTGCTGTCAGGAATGTGATCGCAACACCCGGAGCCGCACCGCTGGCAACAATTGCCGCGATAAACGGGATATGACCTACAGCACATACATACATCAGTGCTGCTACAACAGTGATTCCAAGAAGGGAAACCATGGTCGGTTCACCCAGATATCTCTGGATCGCACCCTGAGGAACAACTGTAAAGAGCAGACCTGCGATCAGCATACCGGAAACGGTGAATTTGCTGATTACCACAGCAAGTTCCGTGAATGCCCAATGGAGTCCGGATTTGATTCTCTGACTCACGGAACGTTTCGCCTTAGCCAGATTCAACTGAATGCGCTTTGCTTCATATGCCGGCTTGTAGTATAGTTCCTCGCCACCGAGGCGATTGGCGATCAATCCGATCAGCAACGGGCCGAAAAATCCCATAAGCACATAAATGATCGTGATCTGCGGTCCCAGCAATCCGAGAGAAAGAATAATCGCGATCGGATTGATCATCGGGGACGAAGTCATAAATGTTAATACCGGTCCCAAATATGCACCGGAATAATACATACTGATACCGAGCGGAATTGTTCCGCAGCTGCAGATCGGCAGACACATACCGGTCAGAGTTGTGGACAGAATTCCTTTGATGCTGGTAGAACCGATATGTGACTTCTTCATCGCATCGGTATTAACAAACTCATGGATTGCTCCGGCGATAGTAAAGCTGAAAAGAATCCACGGGGATGCACTGTTCAGCATGCTCAAGGCGGAAAGAAGGACATCTTTGATAAATTCTACAATATACATCTCTAACTATCCCTACACTTTTCTAATATACTTATTATTTTGCAGACTCAGACAGTCTCTGGAATGTTTTCATGATATCCATTCTGGTGAGTTCCGGAAGAACTTCGGACTCATTGATTACCAGCATACTGCTTGTCACAACACCGTATTTCGGAATGTAATCGGTGTCTTCGCCGGCTACATATACACGGGTTTCAACCTCCGGAAACTTCGGTGCCAGTTCTCTCACAAACTGACATAACGCATCACAACAAGAACATGCAAGAATAAATTCAACGCACGGGTGTTTCATAATAAATACCTCTCCCTTTCAAAAAATTATTTTACTACTACTCCCTGGAACGCATCACGCAGGAGATTTGTTAACTGAAATACATACCGTTCATATTCAGCACTCGAACGATCTCTCTGGCGCGGCAGATCAATCTTTACGTTACCAACGATCTCTCCCCTTTCACGGCCGAATACAATGACACGGTCGCTGAGGAATACGGACTCCGAAACATCATGGGTTACCATGACAACCGTAATCTTTGCTTCCTGTACCATGCGCTCAAGCTCATTCTGCATCAGCTCACGCATCTGGAAATCCACAGCTCCGAGCGGTTCATCCAGCAACAGAACTTTTGGCTGACCAACTAACGCACGGGCAACGGCGGTTCTCTGCTGCATACCACCGGAAAGCTGGATCGGGAATTTCTTTCTGTGTTCTGTCAAATGTGCCATCTCAAGGGCTTTTTCTATGCGTTCCTTCTTCTCTGCTTCCGGAATATTCTGGAACTTCAGACCATAGGCCACATTCTTTTCAACAGTCATCCACGGAAAAAGGGCATAGTTCTGGAATACATAGCCACGCTCAGAGGACGGACCTTCAATCTTTTTATCATCCAGTAAGATAGCGCCGTCTGTCACTTCCTGGAAACCGCCCATCATAGAAAGCAGCGTTGTTTTTCCACAACCGGACGGGCCCAACAAAGAAATGAACTCGCCGTCTTCCACTTCAAAATTGACATCTTCCAGAACGACCTGCACCTCACCCGGACGATCTGTGAAGATTTTGCTTACATGATCAACCTTAAGCCTTACCATCTTTAAACCTCCATCCTGTCAACTTGCGTTCAACCAGACGGATCAGCTGGTCCATTGCAAAACCTACGATCGCAGACATGATCATAAGCGCATATAACTTTGAAGTCTGCATACGCTCCTGTGCCTCGATCATCAGATAACCAAAACCTTTGCTGGTCGCAATAAATTCTGCACAGATAACACTCATCCATCCGGAACCGACTGCCAGACGCAGACCGGTCAGGAATGCCGGCATTGCACCCGGGATAATAACATCACGGAAAATAGCCGGTGTGCTTGCACCCATACTGCGAGCCGCATTGATATAATTTCTGTCAATTCCCGTTACACCGGAAATAGTGTTGATGATCAACGGGAACACCGCACTCATGAAGATCATGAAAATCGTAGGACCTTCACCTAAGCCGAACCAGATAATGGATAACGGAACCCAGGCCATGATCGGTACCTGACGAATAGAATTGACAAACGGAGAAAGGAGCATCATCACCTTATCCGAGTAACCCATCAGCAGACCGAGCACAGTACCCACAATCAATCCATAAAATGATCCCAGTAAAACACGCCATAAGGTGATACCCATATTGGTCATGGTACGCTTATTGATCCATGCAGTGAAAAATTCCGTCATAGTCTCAGTAAAATCCGGCAAAACCAGCGGTTTACCGATCATGCGGGCAGCAAAGAACCAAGCAACACACAGTGCGCTCATAACACCCACATTCATGAATCTGACTTTCATGGCTTTCTTTTTGTCCCAGTTTGCAGGGATCCGAATCGTACGGTCACGGTTTTCCAAAATTCAGCCACCTCCTCTTTATTTTCTGTTTCCAGATACTCACATAACATTTCAAGTAACACATCTTCGTCTGCGAGAGATTGTACCGTTTCGTTATAACCGGCGATCAATTCCTGCAGACGTACATCCGACATCAGTTCATCCTGTACGATCATAATCGAAGTCACGACTTCATCTGAGATGGATTCTGTCGGATAATTTAACTTAAGAGCAAGAGCCGCATCCAGCATAATTGCGTCAACCGCCTTGTTTTCCAACGCGTATGGCAAAGCCGAAGCAAACATAGGCTGCAAGTCTTTGTCTGTTCCAAATACCTCTTCCAGCAATTGTCGCTGTTCATCTCGCCCATTCATATAGCCGATGACGGACAGCTCACTGGGACTGTCAGGTCTTCTGACCAATACATTACCGTCGTACACCAGCTCGCCAAGAACGGTATACTGCTTCCCGGTCTCCTCCAGATCAATCAGAGCATCCGGGCAGAGGACTGCAACATCGACCTCACCTGTAGAGAGAGCAAACTGCGCATTGGAGCCACAGCAGTCTCCCATGTTGATTGCATCCAAACCGATATCTGCCCGTTCCGCCGGCAGATCCTGCAATGCCTTCTGCAACACCAGACCTGCAATATCGTCTCCATATGCGATCACAAGCGGTTCTTCCTTTTTACACGCGTGCGTGTTCGTATGGGAATCCCATACGAACACTGCCACAATCGCGATCATCGCAAGCAAAACAATGCTGCGCACTCTCGAACCATTATTAATTTTCATGGACTAACGATCCAGCTCTACGTATTCCGGAACGTCTTCAGCCTTCATACCGTCAATTGCCAGCGCTTTTGCCTTGAAGCTTTCATAATCCATACCTTCCGGGAATACCGGATCAATGTTTGCCTCGATAAACTCAACGAAGTCACGAGCGCCACAGTTGTTGAAGTATGTCAGATCCACATAATCTTCAACGTTAACAGTATTGATGTCATCACGGATTCCGTAATGAACCATGGTATCCAGCTGGTTGCGCATGTAATCCAGATTCAGATCCCAACGAATGGTACGACCTTCGTTGACGAACTTTCTCCAGTAAGTCATGATAGAAACTTCAACCGGAACATTGTAGTATGCGGAGAAGATCTCAGCTGCATAGTACGGATGCTCGTACATGAACTGGATGCAAAGAGTATGAGCAAGAAGCATACGCTCTGCAAGAGCCGGATGTGCCTCTGCGAACTCATAGTTCATAGCAACCTTACAGCATGTACCATGTCCTAATTCACCGCCACGGTCTGTATTCTGACGAGCAATGATCTTACCAACGCCTGTATACTCAGCCATGGAGCCCCACGGGTCACAGCAGTTGTAACCGTCCAGATCGCCTGCTGCAAGAGCCAGATACTCATCTGCATCGCCCATGGTATAAGTCTCATACATGGTGCTGTCTAACGGAATATCCAGTTCTTCACAGTACTCTGCCCAGTTAAGACTGGTTGTCTCCGGATCCGTACCGACAGAGATCTTTTTACCTACAAGATCCTGCGGAGTCTCGATCGCATTGCTTACTACCAGATACTCGGAACCACCTGTGTGGTTTTCAGCTGCGATAAACAGCGGAACATTCTTCTGTACGGCACTCAGGCTGGTTGTCCAACCACAGTATGCCATATCCATCTGACCGGCACTCATAGCCTCCGGAACGTTACCATTACCTGTAACGGAAACCTTTAAGCCCAGGCCCTCGAAAATACCCGTGTATTCGCCTACACTGGCAGCAGCCATATGGTCACAGTTGTAGTAACCAAGGTTGACTGTATAGTTTTTATCCTCATCGCTGAGTTCCGGAAGATCTTTGTAATCCTCCAGCATTTCCGCTACGATCTCCTCGATGGATCTCGGACCATTGCTGTACGGAGTAATGGATTCCGGATCTACGTCAGAAGAGGGCTCATCTACGGATGCGACCTCTGTTTCAGCAGGGGATGCATCAGCAGCAACACTCTCTTTTGCTGCAGCTGTGGTGTCAGCCGGAGCAGCTTCTTCTGTTTTGCTACCGCAGGCAGACAGTGTTGTCAGCATCAGAATTGCCGAAAGTAGCATGGCAATTGTTCTTTTGAATTTCATTTTAGAAATCCTCCCTTCTTATGTGTCTCACCATAACCGCTTATTACCATCACAGTTACGTTTTATTTTTTCATATTGACAGTGAAATCAATATGGAAAAATCACTTTTGATCGCGGATACCGTATCCGCACAAAATCAATAACAAAGCTGTACAAGGAACTCTGGCAGGCAACCATGTTCGAACACTGAATCGATTGGCCAAAGATGTCCATATTTCCGCATTTTCCAGACTAAACTGCGGAACAAAACCGGGCGCGATCAACACTTGAATCGCCAGATACATAACCACGCCGCACAGCAGCATAGTCCCTCCATATAAAAAAGCAGCCTTTTTCCCTAATGTTCCATATAATACAGCCAGTTCAGGTACGTTGGTCGCTATACCAAACATAATAAACAGCAGAACACCGCCCGGCATCAAACCGGCCGCAACCAAAGATGCGATCATGGAAATATCATCCGGGATACAGACATGTCGCAAAGTACCCAATAATGTCACCTCCACAGCTGACATTGCTCCCGGATTCATCAGCATTTCCTGTCCGACAATCAACGGACCCATCGATACCAGGAAAGCTTCAATCCCAGCTCCGACAACCAGCCAAACAGCAATTTTTGAAGCAAAAAAAACGGATGCTTTTAAGGATTCTTCCGCCGAACAATCCACCGTCTCATATAATTTTTTAGTTTCGAAATTTAGAAATTTGTGGGCGAATGCCCCAGTTAACCACGCGCTACTTATCGCAGAAACTACATAAAAACCTGTAAGCAGCGGTCCCATATACGCATAAGAATACAGAACAGCTGCCGGACTCAATAAAGTCGCTGCACTCAAAAAACCCAATGCACACTCTATGCCCCAGCCGGCCTTAAAAAGAGTTATTACAAGAGGAATTACACTAAAATTACACATCGGCAGCATTGCTCCGCCGATGACCGAAAAAAATAGAGCTTTGTAACCACGTTGTTCCAACAACGTCCTTGGCAACAAAACTCTCAAAAAACTACCTATTACCAAACCCAGAATACTCCACCAGCCAATGGTCAGCAGTATATCCCACACTTGGCATATCCAGTTATAAAACAAATCCATCATAAATGTATCGTCCCGAAAGTCTGTTTCATTCGGATATTTCTAAACAATATCTTAACCACCTACAGTATACATAAGTTTTTCCAATATTTGAAATTGTTTATATCAATACATTTATTTCAGGCTATTTGTTTTTTCAATAGATCAATTTCCGTGTTACATCAGATATGTAAAAAATCCCAGGAAGATAACTTCCTGTGATTGAATAATCTCTTTGCGCACAAACTCCTTGCACACCAAGCAAATCTTAACGCTTGGAGAACTGCGGAGCGCGACGAGCACCTTTGAGACCCGGTTTCTTTCTTTCTTTCATTCTCGGATCTCTTGTTAAGAAACCAGCTTTCTTAAGGATCGGACGGTACTCAGCATCAGCGTGAAGCAGAGCTCTGGAGATACCGTGTCTGATAGCACCAGCCTGACCTGTTGTACCACCACCGTGAACGTTTACAAGAA
The DNA here is from genome assembly GCA_017435025.1 of Lachnospiraceae bacterium. The sequence continues at coordinate 9,997 of JAFSFU010000007.1, forward strand.
CGTCGAACTTGTCAAGTGTCTCTGTAGCTACGAGCGGCTGACGAACTGTAACTTTTAATGTCTCAAGACCAAAGTAC
>JAFSFU010000076.1 GCA_017435025.1 Lachnospiraceae bacterium
AAGGAACGATCGAGGAATGTATCGCTATGGCGAAGAAGACTATCGAGGATGGAAGCGCTCTGGAACGTCTTGTGGCAATGGTGGAGGCACAGGGAGGCGATGCTTCTGTGATTCTGGATACGGATAAGTTTGAAAAAGCACCGTATGCATACCAGATTTTTGCACAGGAAGAGGGTTACATAGCAGCGATGGATACAGAAAGCTGCGGAATCGCTTCTTCTATGCTGGGAGCAGGACGCGAGACAAAAGAGAGTACCATCGACTATGCGGCAGGTATTATTTTAAACCGCAAGGTGGGAGATTATGTTGTGAAAGGCGATCTTCTGGCGACCATGTATGCGTCTGATGCAGCTTTGTTTCCTGCAGCGGCCAAACGATATGTGGGTGCTCTGACGATCAAAGCGGAAAAGCCTGTGGATGATCCGCTGATCTATGCAAGAATCACCAAAGATGGTGTGGAGAAATTCTAACAAGTGGCTAAAGTGAATTTATTTTAGAAGAAGCTGTTATGGAACCAGGATGAATGGTTCCGTAGCAGCTTTTTGCATAGAAAATATCGTCCGTCGTTTTTAAAGGAACGGTAAGAAAAAAGTCAAAAACTCTGCCATCAGATATGGTAAAATAAAATTATCAGAAAATGGCGGCGGGGAGGGAGATATATGAAAGAGTGGAAAATCAGATTACCGGAGAAAAAGATTCTCATACTGGCAGGAATTTTCTTATTTATGATTATAGTAGGATGCGTGAGGAATTTTCGAGAGGGAATTTATATATTAGATGACTTTTTGGTACAGAAGTCTGAGGATTATTTCAAGTCGGGGAAGGATGAGATTCGTCTGGTCCGGGCCTCAGATGGAACGACTTTTGAACTTACCTTTAACGGTGTGACCAAAAGAGCGACCCTGGTATGGAGTAAGAGTACAGAGTTTCTCAATGTAGAACATGATTATGCGTCTGTCACATTTGATGAAGGCGTTGTTGCGGAGGGAATCTGGTTCAGTGACAGTATGCTGATGGGGCTTGATAGAATGCCGCTTTCTTTTACGATGGATGAGAAGATTCGGTTTTCCAATGGAAAAAAGAGCAGCAGTTTTGAGGCAGCAAAACTGGCAGAGGTGCTCTGCCGATTGGATCTGGGAGATACGGAAAAGAATGGAGATTTTCGCTTGGTCCTTATGGGTGGATTGCTGTATGTGATCGGTGCTCTTGTTTTCCTGTATCCGGATAAGATGCATTTTATGGGATCCCGTTGGCAGTATAAGCATGCGGAGTTATCCGATGATGGACGACTGGCGGAACAGGCCGGCGGTGTGGTGATGATGATCGTGGGATTTGTTGCGGCGATCAATGTTTATGGACTGTTTTAAATGGCTATATAAAATAAGAGGCGTGAGACGCCTGGGGAGGTTCGGATTATGAAAAGACAACTATGGAAAACAATGACAGCAGGTATGGGAATGAGCATGTTGATACTGACTGCATGTTCGGCCCAGCCGACCGGCACGGTGCAGATTCCGGATGTGGTTTATGTGCAGAGCGTGGATGAGAAGGAGAGTGAGAATACGATCTCGGTGACCGGTCGTGAGACCGTGGAAGTGATTCCGGATATGGCACAGATTTCGTTTTCGGTCAGCACAGAACATAAGGATGCCAAAACATGTCAGCAGAATAATACAGAGGATGTCAATCAGCTGCTGGAATATCTGAAAGGTTTGGGTTATGGGGAAGAGTCCTTGAAGACTTCAGGATTTTCCATGAATCCGCGATACGACTGGAGCGGAAATCGCCAGACCTTGATCGGCTACGAGATGCGGACGACTGTGACGGTGAACGATGTGCCGATCGATCAGGCGGGACAGCTTTTATCCGATGCGGTGCAGAACGGTGCCAATGAGATTGATTCGGTTCAGTATTTTTCCAGCGAGTATGATGAAGCCTATAACCGTGCATTAGCGGAAGCAATGGCGTTGGCGAGAGGTAAGGCGGAGATGCTGGCAGCTGCCAGCGGACAGGAGCTGGGAGTAGTCCTGCATGTGCAGGAATTTGGTGAAAGCCAGAGCGGACGGTATGTGCGCGGAGATGTTCCGGTGATGAAAGCAACTGCAGCCATGGAGAGTGTCAATGATGCGATCGCTATGGATGTGATGCCGGGCGAGATGCAGATTTCCGCGGAAGTGAGTGTGGAATTTTCGCTGGGTGAGTCTGTTGGTGAGTAAGCATTGCTCTTGCTGGCAGTTGACGGTAAGGAGCGGGATACCGATGCATAAAAGTATGGACATCCGCAAATTCGTCCTGTATAATGATGCTAGCAAAGCAGAAAACGGCAGTTAAGCCTTTTTCCAGTGAATAAGATGTTTTAAAGGAGAACTATAATATGCAGAATCCAGTAGTTACCATCGAAATGATGAACGGCGATGTGATCAAGGCAGAACTGTACCCGGAAGTGGCTCCGAACACAGTTAACAACTTTTTAAGCCTTGTAAATAAAGGATTTTATAACGGTCTGATCTTCCACCGCGTGATCAAAGGCTTTATGATCCAGGGCGGATGTCCGAACGGCAACGGTATGGGCGGCCCGGGTTACCACATCAAGGGCGAATTCGGTTTCAACGGCTTCAAGAATGAACTGTCCCACACTCCGGGTGTTCTTTCCATGGCTCGTGCACAGAACCCGAACTCCGCAGGTTCCCAGTTCTTTATTATGCACGAAACAGCAAACTACTTAGATAATCAGTATGCTGCATTTGGTCAGGTTATCGAGGGTATGGATGTGGTAAATAAGATTGCAGAAGTCCGCACAGATTTCAGCGATCGTCCGATGAAGGAGCAGAAGATCAAATCCATGACAGCAGAAACATTCGGTGTAACATATCCGGAACCGGAGAAATGCTAATTCAGTTGTTCTAAAATAATAGGAGAAAATTATGCAGGAAAATAGAATTGTAAAAATTGATGGTTTTGAAGTTCCTGTGTTGATTTCCGATGAAAAAGAGGCTCTTCTGGCTGCGCAAGCGGCCGGGAGGGCCCTTATTGGTTTGTGGCAAATGGGAGAATCGATGGAATCTCTGGCTGGGGCGCGATATGTAATACAGGATGTGGAGGATGCTACAGAGGAGTACGTGGAACGGATCGCAAGACGTCATCTGGGGCTTCCATGGAAGATTTGTGAGACGGAGCGGCTTTTGATCCGGGAGATGATGCCGGCAGATTTTGCATTGATCTGCGAGAATAAGATCGGTCCGGGACTGGAAACATTCGAAGAACTGCAGACATATGTGAAGCATCAGTATGATTTTTATGAATTTGGGTTCTGGGCACTGGTGGAGAAGGCGACCGGGAAGCTGGTCGGCGCTGCAGGGCTGTTGGTGCCGGAAGATGGGTGTTGCGAGGATTCCGGGAATGGTGAAATGGTTGTTTTGCGAAAGGAAGCAAATGGAGAAATTCTGGAGCTTGGCTATCACATTTTTTCTGGTTATCGCAGATGCGGCTTTGCTCACGAAGCATGTGTAGCCATTATGAAATATGGAAGAGAGTTTCTGGGAGTTGAACAATTTATGGTACGGATTCGCAAGGATAACACGGCATCGCTGAGTCTGGCAGAGAAACTGGGGTTTAAGGGAAGTAAAGAGAATCAGTTAGCATAAGGTGATCGATT
>JAFSFU010000077.1 GCA_017435025.1 Lachnospiraceae bacterium
CGCCTGTACGACGATTGCGATAAATGCGCTTGCAATCTTTGTACAGGCGAAAATCTTTGGAAGCTCAGTCGTCCAGCCTATCATTTTCAGAATATGGGATTTTCTAATAGACACTTTCAATCTTACTCAATCAAAATATCACAATAAAAACGAACCTCTCATGTGTATGTCCCATGCATAGTTCATTCAGATGTAAGTTTCTTTCATTTTATTGTTGGATTATAAAAGTAAATGCAGTATTCTTCAAACGATTTGCAAGGCTTTCGAGATTTTGTCTGTGCTAATTTCAGCTGCGGCGCTCTGTTTGAGCTCCGTAGGAGCGAGTTAGCAGAGCAGCTGATCATAGATGCACGGACGAAATCCGAAAACGAAGCATGTTTGAGGATACTGCATTTACTTTATAATCTTATAATTTAATGAACTGCTAAAACTTACATCACTGAATGAAATATCAAATCAATTCTTAAAATCCACACTCACATTTCCATCTTCGTCATACATCACGACGTCTTTATCCAGAATCAGTTCGTTGATGGATTCCAAATATTCAGAAATAGAAGTATATACCGGATGGTAGTTTGCGATGATTTCCTTTGCAGCAGCCGCATCATTTCCAAGAAGGGCATCGGCTACGAAAAGCTGAGCTTTTGCGGAGTTGACGCAGAGGCGCTCCGGATCGGAAACCTGATAGTCGATTCCGTGCACGGTGCCGGATGCGCCCATACAGTTGAACTGTACGCCCGGCATGACCTGAGTGACATCACCGAAGTCGGAAGTTCCGGTCTGCCATGCTTTGTAATCGAAAGCAACTTTATCGTCACCAACCAGATTTTTACAGCACTGTTCTGCCAGCTGCATGAATGCCGGATCGTGGTATGCTGGGGAATGTCCCGGACGGTCAGAAATCTCAACGCCTGCCCCCATTGCGAGAGCAGCACCAGCCATTGCACGGTTCAGCTTCACGTTCTCTTTTTTGATCGCAGCGATGGTTTTTGCGCGAACATGGCTCTCCAGAACGATCTCATCAGGGATGATGTTTACTGCACAGTTTGCACCCATTACGATCGGGTGGAAACGGATCATATCTTTTTCCTGGAAAGTCTCGCGAAGATTGTTTGCCGCCTGCATACCCAGCATCGCCGCGTACTGTGCGTTGATCCCGAGATGCGGAGAACCGCCGGCATGGGAGGATTTACCTTTGAATTTAACTGTTTTCATAATACAGCCGTTGTTGCCGGAAGTACAGGAAAATTCGGTATTCTTGCCCGGTCCTGCAACGCCGCCGTGTACCATAAATGCAAGATCTACACCATCATAGAAACCGCGGCGCATCAGCTCGATCTTGCCGCCGAAGAATGCGATAGTACCTTTTTTGCGGAGATTCTCACGGAATCCCAGCTGGATCATCTCTTCTGCCGGAACCACCATCAGACGGATCTTACCGCACATACCATCCAGAGCACCCGGCTGTTTTAAGGCAGCTGCAACGCCGAGAAGTGCAGCGCACTGTGCATGATGACCACAGCAGTGTGTCATACCGTTTACGGATTCCGGATGATTGGCGATATCCAGAGCGTCCAACTCACCCATGATACAAAGGGTAGGTCCCGGTCTTCCGGTATCGAGATCTGTATAAAAACCTGGAATATTGCCGGCCTGTGTCAGGGTATATCCAAGACTTTCAAATTTTTCCGTCAGATATTCGTTTGCCTGCCACTCGGTAAAGCCGGTCTGCGGATGTGCCCACAGCCAACGCTCTGCTTCCAGGATCATATTTCGGTTGCAGTTTACATGTTCGATCATACACTGCTGTCTCTCAGTCATGTTATATTCCTCCTTGCGATTGAGATTCAATATACATGAATTATACCATTATTCACAGCAAAAGAGAAGATTTTAGAATTGTTTTATAAACGCAGCAGACGAAGTATGGTATACTTTATTATGAAAGAGAGGGCGATACGTATGAAAATTCGTACAAGATTAATGATCGCATTTCTGATCATTACCGTTGTACCGATTTCGTTGATCTATATGTCGATCATGGCATTGAACAGTTATCAAGGAAAAGTGTTCAGTGAGACTTATGGAATCGAAGAACGGGTAGATCTTTCTTCCGGTACATCGATTCGTATTTTCAGTCACTTGACCGAAACCGTACAGCTGGAGATTGACCGGGCGCTGAAAACAAACGCAGAGCAGTTCCTTGATCCGGCTTTTTTGGAAAATGTGAATGATCGATTACAGCAGAATCATTCCTTTATGGTGGTATTGAAGGAGCAGGAAGTAGTATTTACCGGAAATGCCAATACAACTTATGAACTGGCGCAGGAGATGGAAGGTTTTGATGAACTGGGCAGTACTGCTGCCTGGGGAAATTACCTGGATAGTGAGACAGAGCATCTGATCAAGCAGAGATCCTTTGCGTTTGCAGATGGGGCTGAAGGCAGTATTCTTCTGGTTACCAATGTAGTGGAAGTGGTGCCGGAAGTAAGATCCATGTTCCTTGAAATGCTGGTTTCCGGCGTGATTATTCTTTTCATCACAGCGGCTATCATGGTGGCCTGGGTCTATCGTTCTATCTGGAAGCCATTGGAGCAGCTGCAGGAGGCGACCAGACAGATCCGCGATGGAAATCTGGACTTTACGCTGGAGGTGGAAGATGATGATGAACTTGGGCAGCTCTGTCAGAACTTTGAGGAGATGCGCATTCGTCTGAAAGAGACCACGGAAGAAAAGATTCAGTATGATAAGGAAAGCAAGGAGCTGATCAGCAATATTTCCCATGATCTAAAAACACCGATCACAGCGATCAAAGGTTATGTGGAAGGTATTCTGGATGGTGTAGCATCTTCTCCGGAGAAGCTGGACCGTTATATCCGAACAATCTACAATAAGGCGAATGATATGGATCGTCTGATCGATGAACTGACGTTTTATTCCAAGATCGACACCAACAAAATTCCGTATGCATTTGCTAAAATCAACGTGGCAGATTATTTTGGAGATTGTATCGATGAAGTTGGTCTGGATCTGGAGGCCCGGGGAATCGATCTGGGATATTACAATTACGTGGAAGAAGATGTGCTTGTTATCGCCGATGCGGAGCAGCTGAAGCGTGTGATCAACAATATTATTGGCAATTCGCTGAAATATATGGATAAAAAACAGGGAATCATTAATATCCGGATTCTGGATGTGGGTGATTTTGTTCAGATTGAGATTGAAGATAACGGAAAAGGTATCGGACAAAAAGAACTGCCGTATATTTTTGACCGGTTTTACCGGACCGATTCTTCCAGAAATTCCTCCAAAGGCGGCAGTGGAATCGGTCTTTCCATTGTACGAAAGATTATTGAGGACCATGGCGGAAAAATCTGGGCAACAAGCAAACTGGGTGTCGGTACGGAGATCCATTTTGTACTGAGAAAGATCAATGCATAGAAGGAGTACAGTATGAGCAGGATTTTAATTGTAGAAGATGAAGTGAGTATTGCGGAACTGGAGAAGGACTACCTGGAACTTTCCGGTTTTGAGGTGGAAATTGAAAATGACGGTACAGACGGATTGAAACGGGCACTGGATGAGGATTTTGATCTAGTGATTCTGGATTTAATGCTTCCGGGAGTTGATGGATTTGAAATCTGCAGAAAGATCCGTGAAGTGAAGAATACACCGATCATTATGGTGTCTGCAAAGCGGGATGATATCGATAAGATCCGAGGCCTTGGCCTTGGTGCGGATGACTATATGACAAAACCGTTCAGCCCGAGTGAGATGGTGGCTCGCGTGAAGGCCCATATGGCCCGTTATGAGCGACTGATCAGCAGCGGCATGCCGGTTAATGATATTATCGAGATTCGTGGCTTAAAGATTGATAAGACAGCGCGGCGCGTGTATGTGAACGGGGAGGAGCGCAACTTTACAACTAAGGAATTTGATCTTCTCACATTTCTGGCGCAGAACCCGAACCATGTCTTTACAAAAGAAGAACTGTTTTCCAAGATCTGGGATATGGAGTCTATCGGTGATATTGCGACTGTAACGGTTCATATTAAGAAAATCCGTGAAAAAATCGAGTTAAATACTGCGAAACCGCAGTATATCGAGACGATCTGGGGAGTCGGATACAGATTTAAGGTATAGAAAATTGTATGAGATGAAAAAGGGGCAGAATTATGGATAAGCAGCAGTTGTTAAGAGAGACAGAACTTTTTGTTTTGGATATGGACGGAACCTTCTATTTAGATAATGATATTTTAGAGGGATCTCTGGAGTTTTTGGAGCAGGTGAAACGGCTGGGTAAACAGTTCGTATTTTTTACCAACAATTCTTCCAAATCACCGAAAACCTATATGGATAAGCTGGCGAAGATGAACTGTTTTATCGAGAGAAATCAGATTATTACTTCCGGCGATGTGATGATCCAGTATCTGAAGGAATTCTATCCGGATAAGACAGTTTATCTGGTTGGAACACCGGATTTGGAAGCGAACTTTATGGAAAATGGGATCAAGCTCACAAAGGATATGCCGGATGTGGTTGTGATCGGGTTTGATCTGACTCTGACCTATGAAAAACTGGAGCGAGCATGTACCTATATTCGAAACGGTGCCGTATTCCTCGCAACACATCTGGATATCAATTGTCCGACAAAGGACGGATTTATCCCGGACTGCGGAGTCATGTGCGCGGCGATCGCGCTTTCCACAGGCAAAGAACCGAAATATGTGGGAAAACCGTTTAAGGAAACCGTGGATATGGTTCTTTCCATGACCGGTGCAAAGCGTGAACATGTGACTTTTGTGGGAGATCGCCTTTATACGGATGTGAAAACCGGTGTGGCCAACGGAGCCCGCGGAATTTTGGTGCTCAGTGGTGAGACAAAGCTGGAAGATGTGCCGAAATCCGATACACATCCGGATGCAATCTTTAAAGATCTGCGAGAGATGGGCCTGTTGATGGAAAAAATGCAACTTGACAACGCCACAGTACAGGATTAAACTTAGGGGTGGACTTTTAGTACTAAAGAAAGAAAAGAGGATTGTCATGAAGTACAAGACAAGATTTTTGGGCTTCTTTGCGTCTATGATTGTGTTCAACCTGGCTGCAAACTTTGCTCATCCGGTAACTCCGACCGTCATTCAGGAACTGAATCTGCATGATTATATGTTCGGTGTGGCACTTGCTGCGATGATGGTAACAAACTTTTTAATGTCACCGTTCTGGGGAAAAATCAATGTGTATATTTCCTCCAGATTATCTCTTTTGATCTGCTGTCTTGGTTATGGTATTGCACAGGTATGGTTCGCTTATGCGACAACGGAACTGATGATTATTCTGGCCCGCATGTTTGCAGGCTTGTTTACCGGCGGCATTTTCGTAAGCTTCTTAACTTATGTGGTTAACGTGGCAAAACCGGAAGATCAGGCGAAATATCTGACTTACAGTGCGACGATCCAGAGTGTTGCCGCAGCTTTTGGCTATATGATCGGCGGTTTTATCGGCGAGTTTTCTGTGAAGGCTGCATTCCTGGTTCAGGCAGGTACATTATTTGTTGTTGCGATCGCATTCTTCCTGATCTGTGAGCCGGATGCACATTCTGAGGTTAAGATTTCCGGCAGGCAGCTGGCAAAAGAGGCCAATCCGTTCCAGGCATTTATGGATGCCGGAAAGTTTATGACCGTTGCGTTTGCATTGCTGTTTGCAGTAAATATTCTGATCAACTTCGGTAATACTGGTTTTGATCAGGCGTTCAACTACTATTTAAAAGATCAGATGGGTCTTACTTCTTCCTATAACGGAATTATTAAGGCAGCTGTTGGTCTTGTTTCCTTCGTATCCAATATGACTTTGTGCATCTGGATCATCAACAAGACAAATGTAAAGAAATCGATGGTAGTGCTTGTGTCTGTCTGCACACTGGCAGCGGTCGGAACTCTGATCGTTCCGAATATCGGTCTGTTTATCGCATTCAGTGTTCTGGTATATGCCGGATATTCTGTAAGTATTCCGGTTCTTCAGGATATGGTTGCAAAACTGGCAGACCCGGCGCAGAAGAATCTGGTTATGGGTTTCTTTAACGCGACAAAATCTTTGGGAAGTATTGCAGGTTCTCTGATCGCAGGCTTTATTTATTCGGTTCATGCAAAGCTGCCGTTTGCGATCACGGTTGTGATCTACGGTCTCAGCGTGGTTGTTGCAGTAAGCTATATGACATACGGAAGAAAAACAAAGAGGGCTTAGAAACCAGGATATTTCTGGAAGGATTGGAAATGATGCTTCTTGACAGAAAAGCCTGGAACTGATATAGTTACATACGGATTTGAGGGGAAGATTCGGGAGAGAACCTGAATCTTCCTTTTTTCTGTTTTGAAACGTGTTGAATCATGAGGGCAGACCGGACTTACCGGTCATGTCCGACAAGTTCAGAAAGGAACATAGATGGAAGCAGTAAGATTTGAAGAATTAAATTTAGATCCGCGTATCATGCGCGCGATCACTGATATGGGATTTGAAGCCGCATCTCCAATTCAGGCGCAGGCGATTCCGGTGCAGATGGAAGGAAAGGACATGATCGGTCAGGCGCAGACAGGTACCGGCAAGACCGCGGCATTCGGTATTCCGATGTTGCAGAAGATCGATCCGGATAATCGTAAAACACAGGCGATTATTCTCTGTCCGACCAGAGAACTGGCAATTCAGGTTGCAGAGGAGCTGCGAAGACTGGCAAAGTACATGGCCGGTATCAAGGTCCTCCCTGTTTACGGTGGTCAGGAGATCATCAAACAGATCCGTTCTTTAAAGGGCGGTGTGCAGATCATCGTCGGAACACCGGGACGTGTGATGGACCATATGAGAAGAAAAACCATTCGTACTGACGCGATCCATACGGCAGTTCTGGATGAGGCAGATGAGATGTTAAACATGGGCTTCTTGGAGGATATGGAGCTGATCCTGGGTGAGATGCCGGAGGAACGTCAGACTGTGATGTTCTCTGCAACCATGCCAAAGGAAATTGCAGAGATTGCAAGAAAGTTCCAGAAAGATCCGGAGAATGTTAAAGTAGTTAAAAAAGAGCTGACCGTTCCGGAAGTAACCCAGTATTATTATGAAGTAAAGCCGAGAAATAAAGTGGAAGTTATGTGTCGTCTTCTCGACATGTATTCCCCCAAACTGTCCGTTGTATTCTGCAATACAAAAAATCAAGTGGATGAACTGGTACAGGCACTCCAGGGCCGAGGCTATTTCGCAGAAGGTCTTCACGGTGATCTGAAGCAGGAGCAGAGAGACCGAGTTATGGATAGTTTCCGTAACGGCGCCACAGAAATCCTGGTTGCTACAGACGTGGCTGCACGCGGTATCGACGTGGATGATGTGGAGGCTGTGTTTAACTTTGATATTCCGCAGGATAATGAGTACTACGTGCACCGAATCGGTCGTACCGGCCGTGCAGGCCGTGTGGGCCGTGCGTTCAGCCTGGCAGTAGGAAGCGAAGTTTACAAACTTCGTGATATCCAGCGTTTCTGTAAGACCAAGATCATTCCGCAGGCGATTCCGTCTCTCAACGATGTAACAGCCATCAAGGCAGAGAAGATTTTGGATGATGTAAAAGAGATTATTGAGAACGGCGGTCTGGAGCGTATGACCAGAATCGTGGAGAAGCGCCTTCTGGCAGAAGATTATACTTCTATGGAACTTGCTGCAGCATTCTTAAAGATGAACATGGGAGATGCCTACGAAGATATCGCCGATGAGGGAAGACCATTAAGAAGTCTGGACGAGTTAGAGCGCAGAGGCGGAAGAGATGGTCGCGGCAGCCGAGACAGCAGAGGTCGCGGCAGAGGTCGTGGACGTGACGATTATGACGATTTCGATGGCGGAAAAGGAAACCGCGGCGGCATGGTCAGACTGTTCATCAATCTGGGCAAGAACCAGAACATCAAACCGGGCGATATTGTAGGCGCTATCGCAGGCGAGACCGGTATGCCGGGCAAACTGATCGGAACCATCGATATGTACGATAAATATACCTTCGTGGATGTTCCGAAAGCACAGGCCGATATTGTGCTGGATGCCATGAATCGTGCAAAGATCAAAGGCAAGAACGTGCATGTGGAGAAGGCTAATAAGAGGTAGAATTGATATTTCATTCAGTAATTATATAACAAAAATCGGTGTACAAAGATAGCTTCGTTTTCGAAGTTCATCCGTGCGCTTATAAGCAACTGCTCCCGCAACTCATCCCTTCGGGACTCAAACACTGCTCCGCAGTTGCAGCTAGCACAGATGAACTTTACGAAAGCCTCGCAATCATCTTTGCTACACCGATTTTGTTTTATAATACTGAATCAAATATCTCTGATAAAAACACGAAATTTTACACATATTGATTTTGATGAATTATACATGCAACATGCATACAAGAGATTTGTTCTTATTGTGATATTTTGATTGAGTAAGATTAAAAGTATATATTAAAAAATCCCATATTCTGAAAATGGTAGTTAGCCGTATTTGCAGAACATGGGATTTTCTACATGAATAACTTTTTATTTACTCAACAAAATATCAATCCTACTTCATAATCTTTCTGAACAGCATCTTGAAGTCTTCAATGCTTGCTTCTTTCGGGTTACCCGGTGCGCATGCATCTGCGTATGCGGACTCAGCAAGGAACTGTAAATCTTCTTCTTTCAGTGCTTCGAGTACAGTTGGGATTCCAACGTCTACGGAAAGCTGCTGAACTGCATTGATGGCGGCTTTTCTGTACTCTTCAACGGACATTTCGTCAACGCCTTTCACACCCATTACTCTGGCGATCTCACGGTATTTTTCGCCTGTGCATTCCTGGTTGTATTCCATAACGATCGGAAGCATCATTGCACATGCAACGCCGTGCGGAGTATCATATACAGCACCAAGTGTATGTGCCATGGAATGTGCAATACCGAGGCCTACGTTGGAGAAGCCCATTCCGGCGATATACTGGCCGAGAGCCATATCCTCACGACCCTTTGGTGTATTGGCAACTGCATCACGGAGAGATCTGCCGATGATTTCGATTGCCTTTAAGTGGAACATATCGGTCATTTCCCATGCGGCCTTTGTTGTGTAACCTTCAATCGCATGTGTCAGGGCATCCATACCAGTGGAGGCTGTCAGGCCCTTCGGCATTGTGGACATCATATCCGGGTCAACGATTGCAACGATCGGCATATCGTGCGGATCAACGCAAACGAATTTACGTTTTCTTTCCACATCTGTGATAACATAGTTGATGGTAACTTCTGCAGCAGTACCTGCAGTTGTTGGAACCGCAATGATCGGAACGCACGGTTTCTTTGTTGGAGCCACGCCCTCCAGACTTCTCACATCTTCAAATTCCGGGTTAGCGATAATGATACCGATTGCTTTTGCAGTATCCATAGAAGAACCGCCACCGATCGCTACGATATAGTCTGCGCCGGATTTTTTGAAGGATTCCACGCCGTTCTGTACGTTTTCGATGGTCGGGTTTGCTTTGATATCGGAGTAGATTTCATATGCTAATTCATTGGCATCTAAAATATCGGTTACTTTGGAAGTAACACCAAATTTGATCAGATCCGGATCGGAACATACGAACGCTTTCTTAAAGCCGCAAGCTTTTGCTTCGTTGGCGATTTCCATAATCGCACCGGAGCCGTGGTAAGATGTCTGATTTAACATAATTCTGTTTGCCATAACAAATCCTCCTGTAAGGTGTGTCTAAAAGTTTACATCACTATCATTATACCACGTTACCGGAGAAAAGAAAATATAAAACTACGTTGACCTCAGCAAGTCCTCATGATATATTTTTTGTATAAGATGGCAAGAAAAACAGGGGAATAGAAATTGTGGAGGTAGTTTTTGAGTACAAATATTTTTAATAAATTTATCGATCGGTTTTTGTCGGATTTATCGAACCATATGGGAGAAAACTGCGAGATTGTTGTACATGATTTTTCCAATGGTTATGAACATACCGTCGTAAAGATATATAATGGTCTTGTAGGAAGAAAGGTGGGTGATACACCGACCAACGTTTTCTTTGAGGCTTTGCAGAAAGAGGGACCGAAACTGGAAGATCTGGGTGCAGCGTATTATGATATGCCGGATGGAAGAACTTTCAAGTGCTTTACCACGTTTGTCCGTGACGAGGAGGGCAATGCGATCGGTGCAATCTGTGTCAACGAAGATATTACCGACATGGTTCGTGCGATCAACACTCTCGGTAAGCGTGTTGGTTTAAAAGAGAGCCAGGAGAAGAAGGTCATCTACACACATACATTAGAAGAACTGATGGAATACTATCTGGTGCAGGTGGAGCAGATCATTGGCAAAAAGGCGGATGAGATGGATAAGACGGAGAAGCTGGAAGCACTGGATTACCTGGATCAAAAGGGCGTCCTTCACATGGCCAAAGCCAGTGTTCGTCTGTGCGAGTTTTTCTGCTTCTCCAAATTTACTCTGTACAATTATCTGGAGGAAGTGCGAAGCCGACGGGAGCAAAAAGAGCGTTTCACGTTTACGGAGTTTTAGTTACATAAAAGAATGTGTATAAAAGGGATGTGCATTTTGGTACTGCAAGGTCAAAATGCATATCCTTTTTTGCTTTGAACTGTAACAGTGTAAAATTGGAAAATATTTTGATTATTATATAACAAAACAAGTTGAAGATGTGAAATTGATTGACAAAATGGGGATAAATTCGGTATATTGGAAGTAACATTCTGACGAAAAATATGGAGGGAACTATGACAAAAAATAATTACATGGTTGTCGATGGAAACGAGGCTGCGGCGTACGTATCCTATGCGTTTTCAGAGGTGGCAGCGATTTATCCGATCACCCCGTCCTCTCCGATGGCGGAAAAGACTGACGAGTGGTCTGCCAACGGAAAAAAGAATCTGTTTGGGCAGACAGTTTCTCTGGTTGAGATGCAGTCCGAAGCCGGCGCGATCGGTGCCGTTCATGGTGCACTGGAGGCCGGTTCTCTTGCAACATCATTTACCTCATCTCAGGGTCTTATGCTGATGATTCCGGTTCTGCATCGAATCAGCGGCACAAGACAGCCGGCGGTGCTTCATGTGGCATCCCGTACGGTTGGTACCCATGCGATGTCAATCTTCGGTGACCACAGTGACGTTATGAACTGTCGTCAGACCGGTTTTGCAATGTTATCTACAGGCAGCGTACAGGAAGTTATGGATCTGGCCGGTGTAGCACATCTGGCAGCGATCAAGAGCCATGTTCCGTTTATGCATTTCTTTGATGGATTCCGTACATCCCACGAGATTCAGAAGATTCGTGCGATCCCGTACGAAGAGTTTGGCAAGATGCTGGATTGGGAAGCCGTGGACCAGTTCAGAAAGGCAGCCCTGAATCCGGAGCATCCGACACTTCGAAATACGGTACAGAATCCGGATGTTTATTTCCAGTTCCGTGAGGCAAACAACCGTTTCTACGACAATCTTCCAAACGTGGTGGAAGAGTATATGGCGAAGATCAATGAAGTGACAGGCGAAGACTATCACCTCTTTAATTACTATGGTGCTCCGGACGCAACTCGCGTAATCGTGGCGATGGGTTCCGTCAGCGGTGCAGCAAGAGAAGTTGTTGCGTACATGAACGCAATGGGTGAAAAGGTCGGTTATTTACAGGTGCATCTGTTTAATCCGTTCTCCAAAGAACATTTCCTCAACGCACTTCCAAAGACGGTTGAGAAGATCGCAGTTCTGGATCGCTGCAAGGAGATGGGTGCAGCAGGTGAGCCGTTATATCTGGCTGTCTGTGCAGCATATACAAACCGCAAAGATGCTCCGTATCTCTGTGGCGGACGCTATGGCCTTTCCTCCAAAGATACGACTCCGGCTCAGATCAAGGCAGTATTCGATCATCTGAATCAGGAAGAACCGTTTACCGGCTTTACGGTTGGTATTGAAGATGATGTGACCCATCTTTCTCTTCCGGTGGGCGAAAGTGTTCCGTTGGAGCACAAAAAATTAGTGAGCTGTAAATTCTGGGGTCTTGGCAGTGATGGTACTGTCGGGGCCAACAAGAACTCCATTAAGATCATCGGTGACAACACCGAGATGTATGCACAGGCATATTTCGAGTACGATACAAAGAAGTCTTTCGGTATCACAAAGAGCCATCTTCGTTTCGGTGACGAGCCGATCCTGGGTTCCTATCTGGTAAAGGACGCGGATTTCATTGCCTGTCATAATCAGTCTTTCTTACATAAATACGATATCGTTTCTGAGCTTAAGCAGGGTGGAACCGTACTTCTTAACTGTCGCTGGAATGCAGAAGAGCTTGGAAACAATTTAGCGGCAAATGTAAAACGTGACCTTGCTGCGAAGCAGGCAAAACTTTATATTATTGATGCCAATACGATCGCAAGAGAGCTTGGCCTCGGAAACCATGCGAGTATGGTATTGCAGGCTGCGTTCTTCAGTCTTGCAGATATCATTCCGATCGAGGAAGCTGTTTCTTACATGAAGAAGGCAGTAGAGAAATCCTTTGGAAAGAAGGGTGAGCAGGTGGTTCAGATGAACCAGGCTGCCATCGACAAGGGTATTGCAAATGTGACTGCAGTTGCAATTCCGGAAGATTGGAAGAATTGTGAAGATGCTCCGGCATGCGAAGGTTCTTGTGCATCTTGTGAAAAGGCAGTTCCTGATTTCATCAAGAATATTCTTCAGCCGTGTAATGCCCAGAAGGGTGACCTTCTTCCTGTATCTACATTTATCGGCTACGAAGACGGTACGATGCCGATGGGTACAACCGCATTTGAGAAACGCGGTATTGCAACACAGATTCCGGTTTGGGACAGCACCGCGTGTATCCAGTGTAACCGCTGTTCCTATGTATGTCCGCATGCAGTAATCCGTCCGTACCTTCTGACAGAGGAAGAGGCAGCCAATGCACCGGCAGACTTTATTTCCGTTCCGGCCAACGGTGCGAAAGAGTATAAATTCTCCTTACAGATCAGCGATATGGACTGTACAGGCTGTGGCAGCTGTGTAGCTTCTTGTCCGATGAGTGATAAGGCGCTTAAGATGGAACGCGTGGAGAAAGAATTGACTGTAACTCCGGCTTGGGAGTACGGTCTGACAATCCGCGACAAGGGCGTATTTAAGGCAAATTCCGTGAAGGGCAGCCAGTTCCGTCAGCCGCTCTGTGAGTTCTCCGGTGCCTGCGCAGGCTGTGGTGAGACTCCGTACGCGAAGCTTCTGACTCAGCTTTACGGCGATCGCATGTACTGGGCGAATGCAACCGGTTGTTCCCAGGCGTGGGGTGCAGCAATGCCGTCTATCCCGTACACCGTGAACCATGATGGACATGGTCCGGCATGGAGTAATTCCTTATTTGAAAACAATGCGGAATTCAGCCTTGGTATGCTTCTCTCCATGAAACAGCAGAGATCAAAAGTTCGTGGCTGGGTGGAAGAGCTGATGAACCTGGAGCCGGCATGCGCAGAAACTGCAAAAGCATGGGCAGCGGCTTTCCAGGATGTCAATATTTCAAAAGAGATTTCCGAGAAACTGGCAGCAGAACTGGAGAGTATGGAACTTTCCGGACGTTCCGGTGAGTTGAAGGCTCTGATCCTTCAGCATAAAGACCAGCTTTCTAAGAAGACCATCTGGATGTTCGGCGGTGACGGCTGGGCATACGATATTGGTTACGGTGGACTTGACCATGTGATCGCGTCTGGTGAAGATGTAAATATCTTTGTTGTTGATACGGAAGTATATTCCAACACCGGCGGACAGAGCAGTAAGGCGACTCCGCTTGGCGCTGTGGCACAGTTCCAGGCAGCAGGTAAGAAGACTGCGAAGAAAGACTTGGGCCGTATGATGATGGCTTATGGACACTGCTATGTGGCAAGCGTAGCGATGGGTGCAGACCAGAACCAGCTTCTGAAAGCAATTACAGAGGCAGAGGCGTTCCGTGGACCGTCTATCATCGTTGCTTACGCTCCGTGTATCACTCACGGTATCAAAGCAGGTATGAACAAAGTACAGGATGAAATGAAGCGTGCCGTTGACGCTGGTTACTGGCCGCTGTACCGCTTCGACCCGACTAAGGAGAAGCCGTTCACACTGGATTCAAAGGCTCCGACGATGAGTTACAAAGAATTCCTTGACGGTGAGGTTCGTTATGCGTCCCTCTACCGCACATTCCCGGAGAATGCCAACGAGTTCTTCACACAGGCAGAAGAGCAGGCGATCAAGAGATATGAGGAATTTAAAAAGATGGCCGAATAGATGAATCATTTATAATTTGATTTCAGATGAGGTTGCCCCTTTATGACGAAAGTTGTAAGGGGGCAGCCTCATTTTATATAGTTTTTATAGAAAAACAACCACTGGTTCATTGTATTTTATTTGCAGCAATGTTATAATAATGACAAGCAAGATTTTCTGAATCATCTAAAATTCTAAAATTCTAATGTCGCGTGAAGCGGCTGTCTCGAAACTCTTTGCTTAAGAACTCATAAATCGAAATAGCAGGGAGGCGAGAGGACCTTCCTGCATCTGAAAGGAAGGTTTACATGAAAAAAGAACAGAGAATGCAGAAATCTGTGCTGGATGGCATGGAAATGAATCTGAGCGACTTTGCTTTGTTTTTATCCGTTATGAGAAACAAAGAAGCGCATGAAATTACTTTAAGTATTATTATGGAAGATCCGAAATTCCGGCTGAATGAGATTCATGTGGAAGAAGTGGTGTTAAACAAAAGTGGAAAACGGGCAATCCGGCTGGATGCATGGGCGAAAGATGTGGATGGAACTCAGTACAATATGGAGATGCAGAATGATGTACAGAGCGATGATATCAGAAAACGTTCCAGGTTCTATCAAGGCATGATGGATTCGCCGATATTAAAATCAGGGAAAAAGACGAAGTATAAGGAGCTTCCATCTACAGTCATTATTTTTATTACACAAGATGATATATTTGGAGAGGATCTAGCGAAATATACCTTTACAGAGCAATGCGAAGAGGTGGAAGGATTGCATCTGGATGATGGTACAACCAAGATATTCCTGAATATGGCCAGTAAAAACGGATCGCCACAATTAGTGAGTTTGCTTCAGTATATGAAGAATACAAAATTGGATAATCCGGAAATTTTGGTACAGGATGAGAAAATCAAGAAACTGGATTCAATTGTAACAGAAGTCAAGGAATCAGAAGAATGGGAGTCGGTGAGTATGAGTATTTATTCCGTTGCGTTGGAACGCGGATATGCAGATGGCGAGGAAATGGGAAGGAAAGCCGGTAAAGAAATCGGAGAAAAAATTGGAAAAGAGATTGGAAAAGAGATTGGAAAAGAGATTGGAAAAGAGATTGGAAAAGAAATTAAACTAATTGAGATTGTCTGCAAAATGCTGAAAAAGGGAAATACAGAAGAAGCAATTACTGATACGCTGGAAGAAG
>JAFSFU010000078.1 GCA_017435025.1 Lachnospiraceae bacterium
AGTCCATCTGTTCAATACCATATTCATCATAATGACAATCTACAATATCGGCTGCATTTTCTATGACAAATCTTTTTATATCTTCAACATCGGCTCCCACTATTTCAGCATCTGATCACCAATCGTCCGGAGGCGACGCATTATGATGTGATGTTTGTGGGTCATATGGACACGGTGTTCCCGGACGGAACGGCAGCGGCGAGACCGTTCCGCATCGAAGGTGATAATTATTATGGGCCGGGTGTTGGTGATATGAAGAATGGCGATGTTGCCATGTACCACATTGCGGCAAATCTTCCGAAAGAGATACTTGATAAGCTGAGCATCGCGATGTTATACAATCCGGATGAGGAGATTGGTTCTGTCTATTCCAAGGAGGAGATGGACAGGGTCGGCGCGAAAGCAGACTATATTTTTGTCATGGAATCCGCCGGAAGAATGGGAACCAGACATTGTTTTGCAAGAAAGGGCGCCATGGATTTTGATTTGGAATTTCATGGTCAGGCGGCTCACGCGGGATTTATGTTCGAGGTAGAAAATGCTTCGGCGGTTCTGGAAATGGGACATTATATTACGACATTGATGAGTCTTGCCAGTCGTGAGAAGGATACCACGGTGAATGTGGGAATGGCCCACGGCGGTACGGCGAGAAATGTGGTGGCAGATTATGCGCGGATCGGTGTGGAGATGCGTTTTTGGAATGATGAGGAACGCGATCGGTTGAAACAGGCGGTTCTTGAGATGGTGAATGGGGAATCGTACGTGAAAGGTGTGAAAGTCGAGATTGTAAATTCTCACGAAACTGCTCCGATGGTAAAAACTGAGAAAGCAAAGGCATACGGAGAAGTGATGAAGCGGACTGCGGAGGAGCTTGGCATTGAATTTCTTGAGAAAGACCGCGGAGGACTTTCTGATGCAAACCACTTATCCCGATGCGGCGATGCTATTGTGGTAGACGGTATGGGACCGCACGGCGCACTGGATCACAGTGAAAAAGAATATGGTTATATTGGTTCTGTGGAACCGTGTGTAAATCTTTTTATAAAACTGCTGTCGGATATGGCGGCAAATCGGTAAAGGAGAATGATCATGGACGTTAAGACAATTATTTCTGAAATCAAAGCAAAAATGGACGAAAAGGGTGGATTAAAACATGTGTATTTTGTAGCATGCGGCGGCTCCAAAGCTGCGATCTTCCCGGGACTTTACCTCCTCCAGTCTGAGGCAAAGACATTCAGTGCAACAACATATACAAGCAATGAGTTCGTACATGCGACTCCGAAGGAACTGGATGAGCGCTGCATCGCAGTGATCTGTTCCTTGAAGGCGACACCGGAGACGGTAGAGGCAGTAAAAGTAGCCAATGCATCCGGTGCCGTGAGCATTGCAATGACAGGCAACATGCAGACCGGCATGGCGAAGGTTGGTCAGTACGTGGTGACATATTCCAACGGTGACGACCAGATCTACAGTGAGTCCAATGGCTCCAATTCTCTTCGCATCGGTTTTGAGATTCTTCACCAGTTTGAGAACTGGGACAAGTATGATAAGGCAATGGAAGCTTACAGCCATATTGATGAGATTATCGCAGAAGGTAAAGAAAACTGTCTGGAGACGGCGAGAGCATGGGCTAATAAGGTAAAAGATGAGCCGATCTTCTATGTTCTGGCATCCGGTCCGAACTGGGGTGTGGCATATTCCATGTGCAGCTGTCATTTCATGGAGATGCAGTGGAAGCATGCGATCTGCATGCATTCCGGCGAATACTTCCATGGTCCGTTTGAGACAACCGATAAGAATCTTCCGATGATTCTCCTGATGAGTGAGGGACGCACAAGAGCACTGGATGAGCGTGCACTGAAATTCTTAAATACATATGCAGAGAATTTTATCATCATCGATTTCAAGGAACTGAATAAGGGCCGCATCGATGCAGAAGTTGCTGAATTTTTTAACCCGGTAGTTCTGATCCCGATTGAGAGATACTACGTGGCACAGATGGCGGAGATCCGCAACCACTCCCTCGATGAGAGGAGATATATGTGGAAGGTTGAGTACTAATATGAAAGTGATCGGAATAGGTGATAATGTCTGTGATAAATATTATCCGGCCATGATGATGTATCCGGGCGGTCAGGCTATGAACTTTGCGGTTTATGCTAAGATGCTCGGTGCCGATGCTTCTTATATGGGCGTATTTGGAAATGATGCGGTAGCGGATCATGTGATCTGCACGCTGGATGAACTTCAGGTAGAACATGCACGATGCAGACAGTATGAAGGGGAGAACGGGTATGCAAAAGTGCGTCTGGTTGATGGCGACCGACAGTTCATCATGAGCAATCGAGGCGGTGTTGTCAATGAGCATCCTCTGGAGCTGGATGAAGAGGATATGGAATATATCAAAGGATTTCGCCTGGTTCATACCAGCAACAACGGTCATTTCAATCATTGTCTGGCAAAGGTCAAAGAGGCTGGAGTTTTACTGTCCTACGACTTTTCCGGACGATGGAATGAGGAATCTTATTATGATGAAGTGGTTCCGTATGTAGATTATGCATTCCTGTCCTGTGGTGACACTCCGGAAGAACACGTGAAGGAGGTCTGCAAACGAATGGCTTCCCTGGGTTGTAAGATCGTGGTGGCAACCCGCGGCGGTCTCGGATCTATGATCTTTGACGGATATGAGTTTTATATGCAGGCGCCGCACAAAGTGGAGGCGATTGATACCCTGGGAGCGGGCGATTCTTTTGCAACTGCATTTTTGATGGCGATTCTGTCCGGCAAGTCCGTTTCGGAGGCCGGCGAAGCAGGTGCGGAATTCGCTTCAAAGACATGCATGGTGAACGGAGCGTTTGGCCATGGTATTCCGTTTGAGGAATAGAAAACAGAAGTAATAAATTGGGGGGAAGCAAGATAATTGGGAGGTATCAAATGCTGAATTCATCCGCGATGGAACCGTTATATGTTCAGTTGATAAAACAGATAACGAAAGATATTGACGAGGGGAAATACAGACCTGGCGATAAGATTATGACTGAGGCTGAGATGGTGCAGCACTATGGTGTCAGCGTGATCACAGTTCGCAAAGCGGTAGGAACACTGGTTGAGAAGGGGGTTCTGATCCGCAGACAGGGAAAGGGTACATTCGTATCCCGCCCGAAGTTTTCGAGAAACATCAAGAAGCTGCAGAGCTTTAGTGAGATGTGTTACCAGATGGGTGTGGAGCCGGGTGCCAAAATGATTGAGAATCAGCTTGTCACAGCAGACGACGAGACGGCGAAGCGTCTTGGCGTGGAACTGGGAAGCAAAGTGGTATCTATCTGCCGCCTGCGTTCGGCTGATGGAGTGCCGGTGGTGGTTGAAAAAAACTATTTTCCACTGAAATACGCATTCCTTCTGGATGCACGATTTGATGACAATTCTCTGTTCGATTTTCTGAAAGAGAAGAGCGGACTGCGTGTGGCTGCATCTGAAAAAGTGATCGAACTTTGCCGCGCAACTGCACTGGAGGCAGAACATCTTCGTGTGAAGAAGGGTGATCCGCTGCTCCTGGTAAAGAGCACTGCTTTTGATAATCATGGTGAGCCGTTCTATGCCGGCGAACAGATCATCAATGGTGACAGCTTCTCACTGTACGTGTACGAGACGGACGGGGAGTAAGGTGGATATTTTAACTAAGAGATGTAAGTTTTGTCATTTCACTTGATTTCTAGATTATAAAGTAAATGCGGTATTTTCAAACATACTTCGTTTGAAGAATACTGCATTTATTTATATCGTACAAACATGACTACAAATGAAATGTAAATTTCACACAAAAGTGCTTGACACAATGGAATCCCCGAGTTATAATGAGCGTGTTCGAAAAACAAAGAACAAATGCACGAGTGGCTCAGTGGTGGAGCATCGCCTTGCCAAGGCGAGGGCCGCGGGTTCGAATCCCGTCTCGTGCTTTTTTTGTGCGTAAAACAAGAGCAGTGCGAGAAAAAAGGGTGAGGAAATCAGAGTTATGCTGGCATAAAAGCTGATTTCCTCACCCTTTTTCTCATAGAGCGAATGCTCGCGATTGACATGAAGCAGTGCAATTGATTGAAAGACATACAAACACGAAGTTGTTTGGCAAGTTTATATGTTAATATGAGATTTTCTATAGAGATTGTAGTTTATACATCCCAACAATTGACAAAGCAATAAAACAATGTTATTTTTAAACAAGTTAAATAATTATTTGAGTGCCTGTGGATACGGTGACAGTTCCATAGGAGAATAGAGAATCGTGTGTAATTCACGAACGGTACCGCCACTGTAAGCAGGGAGGCGCCACATTAGGTGAAAGCCGGTCATTGGTGAAAACTGAGAAGGCCATGTGGAGCTTATGATATGTAAGTCAGGAGAACTGCTCAAATATGTAACTACAAGAATCTGCAAGTACGGATGGGGTAGTTCTTTTTGTTGTGGAAAAATCGGCCGCAGCACCTTTTGGTGTTGCGGTTTTTTATTGCCAGGAAAATGTCCAAAGGACGTTTGTCCTTGCTTTACAACGATACTTTCACAACGACCTCCATATCCGAAAAAAGGAAGGAGAAAAAGTATGTTTAAGAAAATGCAGATGAAATTTCTCAGTTTTTTACTGACGATCGCAATGCTTCTCGGAATGATGCCGGTTTCCGCGCTGGCTACAGGAACAGAAAAAGGTGGAGCGGAAAATGTGTATATATCGGTAAGCTATGACGGAAAGTATATCGATGATCAGAAAGGAAAACCGTTGGCGTATGTTCCTGTGCCGCTGGAAGAGATTGCGTCCATTGATTTGGAGGAGTATGGGTTGGGAGAGTATTTATATGATGAGGATGAAGACGGAACTCCTGACCTTACTGCTTTGCAATTAGTTATTTATGCACATGAGAAACTTTATGGTGGAAGCTGGAGTGATGTGACTTTTACCGGTTCTCCGGGAAGTTCCTACTTCCAGGGCGGAATCTTTGGTTTTGATGAAAATCTGAACTATTATCTGAATGGAGAATATCCTCTTGTAGGTGAAGGATGGGGAGCCACATCTGACCAGATTGTTATTGAGGCAGGAGATTATCTGGATATTGCAAGTTTCTCCAGCTGGGATTTCTTCCAGGATTCCAACTATGGATTCCATTTCTTTGCCGATGAGAATGACGGTTTTACACATTCCTATACTGCTGAAGAAGGGACTCCTGTTTCAGTGAAGCTGGTGCGTTCCTATTCCGGAATGGGATCCGGTGCGACAGTATATGATGAGGCAGGTTATACTGTGTCTTACGGCACATCTTATGAAAATGCGACGGATACTGTGACCACCAATGATAGCGGTTGTGCTGATATCACATTCCCGTCCGCTGGAATCTGGTATCTCTGGGCTGATGGCGGATATGGATTAGAATACCCGGATTCCATCGTTTCAGCACCGGCTTATGCAGTAGTGGATGTTGCTGAGAAAGAATCAGAGAATCCTGTGCTGGAAACTCCAACTGAGACGCAGGATGTCAGCGAAGTACTGAATGCCACGATGGAAGAGCTTGCAGCAACGGTTACCGAACCGGTATTTGGTACAACTGCCGGTGAGTGGACAGTTTTCAGTCTTGCGCGTGGTGGTTATTATGAAAAGGCTCATAAATACTTCACAGATTACTATGATCGGATCGTAAAAACAGTAAATGAGACTGCTGCCGGTGTAAATTTGGATGGTGCTTTACATAAAAATAAATCCACAGAGAACTCTCGTTTGATTGTGGCTCTTTCTTCCATTGGTAAAGACGCAAGAGCGGTTGGCGACTGGAATCTGATCACACCATACGAAGATTTTTCTTGGATCAAAAAGCAGGGGTTGAACGGTGCGATTTGGGCGCTCATTGCTCTGGATTCCAATGATTATGAGACTACCGATACAACGATCCGCCAGCAGTGTGTGGATGCAATTATTGAGGCTCAGCATAACGATGGTGGTTGGGCATTAACCGCTGCAAAAACAAGTGCATCTGACCCGGATATTACCGGTATGGCATTGACCGCGTTGTATCCGTATAGGAATCAGGAAGCAGTTAGTAATGCTTGTGAGGAGGCATTTGCATGCCTGGCAGACATGCAGCACGATAACGGAAGTTTTGAATCCGGAGGAAGCGAGTGTTCTGAGAGCTGTGCATGGGTAATCGTTGCCTGCACAACGTGGGCAATCAATCCGGATACAGACAGCCGTTTTATCAAAAATGGAAACTCTGTGGTAGATGCATTACTGGCGCATTATGTGGAAGGCGAAGCGATGTTCCAGCACATTATTGGTGCGGGGGTCAACGCAATGGCTACCGATCAGTCTTGCTACGCGTTAGTCGCATATGATCGGCTGGTGAATGATGAAACAGCTTTGTTTGATTATAGCGATGTTGA
The DNA here is from genome assembly GCA_017435025.1 of Lachnospiraceae bacterium. The sequence goes on from JAFSFU010000078.1 coordinate 6,418, forward strand.
ATTCGAAGAAGTTGATGATGCAGAAGACAATACAGATGAGATGATTGTCAAACTCGGAATCCCGAATGAAATTTCGTCTAGCAAAGAATCCTTCAATGCGATCCTCAGCATCAACAAATGGGACAATGAGGCAGGTTATAAATTGATCGATTTTATTATGACTGTTCCGGAAAAACTGAGTGTAAAGGATGTAATTCCTGGCAGCAGACTGGGAGGCGGAGAAGTACAGTTCCATCTGGAAAAAGAGACTGGGAAACTGCGTGTTGTATATTTTGATGCCAACGATAATCGTGATATTACTGTTTCAGGAACCAGTTATCCGGCCGAATTATTTACCATTCAGTTTGGAGTTGGAGATATTGAAGAGAGTCTGGACATTGCCGTTACAGGAATGTCTGTGAAATTATCTTCAGATTCTTCCGCCGAGGACTCTATGGTTGTTGTAAATACGGAGAAGGCAAGAGGAACCATTGATGTGATCAGTTCCGGTATTTCTCTGAGTGCGGTATGCCTGTATACAGGTGACGACGTGGATCTGATCCCATCCACCAAGAAAGCAGTAGCAATTGCAGTGACCGGTGTGGATCAGGCAAATAAGCTGATTTTCAATGCTGGAAGCAGCGAAGTTGAGTTTTTATACAGCAATGAAATCACAGAAAAGACAGGCAGTCTCTCCTATGTAGCACTGGTAGATGCTTCGACGCAGATGACAGAGTTTACAAAGCTTTCCAATTATACATTTGAGAATGCGAATCCGTCTTCACTTGCATTCGGTGATTCCAATGGAGATGGTGTGATCAACGCACAAGATGCACTTGATGCTGTGGATGCATGGCTGCGAAAAGGCGAGGAGCCGGCTAACCAAGAAATCCTTGCAATGAACGTCAATGGCGACAGTAGAATTAACACATTCGATGCTCTTGGTATTGTAGAAGCATTTGTAGATCAGAGTGAGTTTGCTGTAGTAGTGAAAGCTGCAACATTAAACGGAGAAGAAGAGTCTGAAGAGGACTAAGTTGTATATTTGGGCGGAAGCTGGATACTTCCGCCCTTCTTGAGTGAAAGGAATCATAATGAAAAAGCGTTGGATGGTTCTTGGGGGAATCATTTTACTGGCGATGGTTTTGATTATTGTTAGAAGGATTACGGAAAATGAAAGTATAAATCCAACATTAACCATCGAAACACCACAAAAACTAAGTGCTTCTGAGACGGATACATTTGTACTGGATGTATCGGTCTCTGCACTTGGAGAGGCTTTGTATCCGGCAGCCAGCATGAGTATTAGTTTTGATTCTTCCTGCTTAGAGTTTCTTGGGATAGAAGAAGGAAATGTATTTGTTCTGGGTGAGACAAATGCAGCAGGCGCAGCGCGCCAACTCCCGGAGTGGAGTTACAACTCAGAACAGAGCAATAAAACAGGGCTGATCAATATCATGTATCTGGATCTTACGGGCGGAAAGCATGCATTCAGTAAAGAATTGCTGACAGAGGAGAATCATGTGGTTCTTCGCCTTCGTTTCTGTCTTCGAGGAAGTGCAAGAGTGGGCGACGTATACGATCTGATTTTGGAGGATGCAGTGTTTGCAGCATCGGATGAGAGTAAGAGCCTTGCCATGACAATGAAAACATTAAAAACAAAAAACAGCAGAGTCGTGATTGGAGAGTAAGAGATGAAAAAATATTTGAAATGGCTCTTGTGTCTGGTCCTATTCGTTAGTCTGTGTGGATGCAGCGGTAATTTTGCAAAGATAGACCTTCAAAATGCAATTGAACTTCCGGAAAACGGAGTTATTGAGCAGAGAATGTTTGAGCAGATCCGAAAAGAAAATGCAATCGCTGTTTTCAATGGGACTTCCAATGAAATCTTTTACGAATGGACGGTATTTGGAAATGATATTACCGAATGCAGGGACATTAATTTTCTGATTGAATTAGAGCAAGGTGAAGATGAGAAGTTGCAGATTGTATTTGCAGAGCAGCGACCATTCGGATTTCCGGCATTGCTGTCGATACATTTAAATGATATTTGGGACGCGCAGAGTGCCACGGTTTATCAAAAGGATCAGCCGGTGTCTTCGGTTTCCATCACCGGAACAAAAGAAACGATTCTGAACATTTCTGTGAATGAAACGCTGGGAACTTGTACGATTGTGGCGGATGCAGTTTTTGCAGATGCGAGCGTTCATGAAGAAACGATTGCGGAAACGACCGTTGCAGAAGAGGTTATTGTGGAATCCATGGTTTCCGTGGAAGGGTCCGGACCGGACAATTCGTATTTGCCTGCTGTCACAGATCGAAATGCAGAAGTTTACGTTTCTGAAAATACAACAATAAATACGGATAGGAAGGATTCTGCGGAGGTTTCAAACAAAGAGTCTGATGCGAAGACCGAGAATAAGGCAGACGATTATTTATCAGTGGCTCAGAATAGCAGCGGCCGTGTGTATTCCAATGGGAAACAGAAGGGAAAGGATAAATATAACACAGACCCGGTTCCGGAAGGAAAACCATTACCGGTAGAGCCGGAAAACCAAGAGATCGACGATGAAAAGACGTTTACGTGTACGTTTTCTATTGAATGTTCTACCATTTTAAACAACCTGAAGGATCTGGATCCGGATAAGCTGGAACTTGTTCCGTCCAATGGAGTAATCCTAAAAAAGAAAAAGATTAAATTTTCCAAAGGTGAATCTGTTTTTGATGTATTACAGAGAGTTTGTCAGGATGAAGAAATTCATATGGAAGCGTCATGGACACCAATTTATAACAGCGCTTATATCGAAGGAATTCACAACCTGTATGAGTTTGATTGCGGAAACTTGTCAGGCTGGATGTATCGGGTCAATGGCTGGTATCCGAATTATGGCTGCTCCAGATATCAGTTGGAAAATGGCGATGTGGTGGAATGGCGTTATACGTGTGATCTTGGTAAAGATATAGGTGGAAGTAATGCAATTGGAAACTAATATCCGAAAAAAGGATATGTTCCGGACATATCATCCGATCATTAACTTGCTGTTTTTTGCAATCGTTCTTGGATTTGCAATGGTTTTAAATCACCCGCTCACTCAGATTATTTCCTGTATTTCTGCAATATGGTATGCGGTTCAATGTGAAGGGAAACAGGCGGTCGTGTTTTCAGCAAAAGCATGTATACCGATGATCGCGTTGACAGTATTTATAAATCCTGCATTTAATCACGGCGGAGTTACCATTTTACTCTATTTCCCGACCGGAAATCCATTGACACTGGAAAGTATCTTGTATGGATTCTCGGCGGGAGTTCTATTGGCAACTGTGGTAATGTGGTTTGTGAATTTTAACCGTGTGATGACTTCAGATAAGATCATCTACCTGTTTGGCAGGATAATTCCTGCGATGTCTCTCATTATCAGTATGACACTGCGGTTGATTCCGAAGCTGAAGACACAGATGAATCATGTGATAGAAGCACAAAGGTGCATTGGACGTGATATATCGTATGGGAGTCTATGGAACCGTACCAAAACTGCAATTACAATCATTTCTATTCTGATTACCTGGTCATTGGAAGATGCGATCGAAACAGCGGACAGCATGAAAAGCCGTGGCTTTGGTTTAAGAGGGCGTACTGCATTTTCCATTTACCGTTTTGATGAACGGGATAGGTCAGCACTGATCTGGTTTGGATTTTGTGGATTTTATATTTTAATGGGGACGGTGGCTCTGGTGTTTGGATTTCGTTACCTTCCAAGTATCCGTTCTGCAGGAATCAATGGACGGACGATCTGGTTTTATATCGTATATCTGCTTCTTTGTATGTCACCGGTCATCATCAATTCTTTGGAGGATAAAAAATGGAAATCTATGGATTCCAAAATGTGACCTTTCAGTATCCGGAAAGTCATCATAAAGTATTGTCGAATATCAGCTTTTCCATTCAGAAGGGTGAATTTGTACTTCTTTGCGGACCGTCCGGATGTGGAAAATCGACGCTGCTTCGTCATTTCAAAACTTGTCTCACACCTTATGGAGGCTTCTCTGGTGAAATATCCTATAAAGAAACTCCCATGGACGAGATAGATCAACGAACACAGGCTAGAGAAATCGGTTATGTATTGCAGTCTCCGGAAAACCAGGTTGTGACAGACAAAGTATGGCATGAATTGGCTTTTGGGTTGGAAAGTCTTGGATACGATACTCCAAAAATCCGCCGCAGAGTGGCAGAAATCGCAGCATTTTTCGGGATTGAGGGTTGGTTTTATAAAAATGTAAACGAATTGTCCGGTGGACAAAAACAGATACTGAGTCTCGCGTCTATTATGGCTATGCAGCCGGAAGTATTGATTCTTGACGAGCCGACTGCACAGCTGGATCCAATTGCAGCATCTGATTTTCTCGCACTGATTGGAAAAATCAATCGCGAACTTGGAACAACCATTATTCTGACGGAACATCGGCTTGAGGAGGTATTTCCTTTTGCTACCCGTGTCATTGTAATGGAAAAGGGACAAATCGTATGTGATGATCGACCGGAACAGGTAGGAATGCTTTTGAGGGAAAAAGGGAGCGGAATGTTTCTCGCGATGCCATCCGCAATGCGAGTCTGGGCAGCATTGGAAACGGAACTTCCCTGTCCGATGACAATCCGGGATGGAAAAGAGTTTTTGACGAATCGAGAACAGGAATGTCCTTTCTTAGAATTGGAGGGGTTTGTAGCCGATCCGTTAGAAACCGATCATGTATTAGAATGCGAGGAAATCTGGTTTCGATACGAAAAAGAATTGCCTGATGTGGTCAAAGGCTTCTCTCTCAAGCTTCAAAAGGGAGAATTCTATGCACTTTTAGGAGGCAACGGCGCGGGAAAAAGTACCACCGTGAAAGTATTGTCCGGTTTGTACCATCCATATCGAGGAAATGTGCATGTAAAAGGAACGGTCGCGCTTCTTCCGCAAAACCCTCAGGCATTATTCGTAAAACGGACTGTGAAAGAGGATTTATATGAGGTATTTCGTGGGAAAAAGATCGTGAAAGAAGAGCAGGACCGGCTTTTGGAGTGGGTCGTGGCCGTATGTGAGCTGGAAGCATTTTTGGAACGTCATCCATATGATCTTTCCGGAGGGGAACAGCAGAGAAGTGCATTGGCAAAAGTCTTGTTGATGTCTCCGGATCTTTTGCTGCTTGATGAGCCAACCAAAGGATTTGATGCGGAGTTTAAAGTCGCATTTGCTCATATTTTAGAAAAACTGCTTGATCAGGGTGTCACCATCCTGATGGTGAGCCATGATGTGAATTTCTGCGCAGAGTATGCACACCGATGCGGATTGTTTTTTGACGGTTCGGTTGTGGCAGAGGGGACACCGAGAGAATTCTTTTCAGGAAACAGTTTTTATACAACATCGGCAAACCGAATGGCACGTCATGTGCTGCCGAAGGCGGTAACGGTGGCGGAAGTAATTCGATGCTGCGGAGGAAGACGTGAGACCGTAAATTATGAAAAACACAAAAATGAGATAAAACCGATTCATAGAACAGAGGAGACATATGCACAAACAGAGATATTTCCGCTTTGGCGTAAACTGTTGATCATGCTTACCGGAACACTGGCACTTTTAATCTTCTTATATGCAACAAGTATTACAGATTTATCTGCATTTATCAATGCTCATGGTTTGGCGGAGGCAGCAGAAAGCCAGATACGATTATATGGAGTATTGATCGCTGACTTACTTCTGCTCATTTTTGCAATCGGACGTAGGTCGGCACCTCGTATTTTGGAGCAGACACCAAAGCAGAAACGGAAACTGAATAAAAGAACGAAAACAGCATCAATTCTGATCTTATTGTTTATACCATTGACAATATTTACGGGGGTTTTTTATCTTGGAGACCGGTACTATCATATGATTGCGATGATTGTGCTGTTTGAGTGCATGCTTCCGTTTTTACTTGTCTTTGAGGGGAGAAAACCGAAGGCCAGAGAGTTGGTGACAATCTCGGTTCTTTGTGCGATCTGTGTTGCATCCCGTAGTGCATTCTTCATGCTGCCGCAGTTTAAGCCAGTGATGGCGATGACCATTATCGTTGGTGTGGCTTTTGGAGGCGAGACTGGTTTTCTCGTTGGAGCGGTGACGATGTTAGTATCCAATATATTATTTTCACAGGGACCGTGGACCCCATGGCAAATGTTTAGCATGGGAATCATTGGGTTTCTGGCAGGTGTTTTATTCCGTAAGGGGTGGCTTCGAAGAAATCGAAGTTCATTGGCAATATTTGGAGCGTTTTCGGCCGTTGTAATATATGGCGGAATCATGAATTTTGCAATGGCAGTCATGCGTGGAGCAGAAGGATTGAACCGGACAGTAATTCTCGCATATTATATATCCGGAATACCGATGGATCTGATTCATGGATTTGCAACGGTTATCTTTTTGATGTTTGCTGCTGAACCAATGTTGGAGAAGCTGGATCGAATCAAAGAAAAATATGGATTGATGGAATGATGGCGGCGGTGCTTTGCTATAATCGCGAAAAAATCACAGAAATACTTCTTTCTGCTAAAGTTTTACTTGAATCAAACACTAAAACGTATTATATTATTAGTATGAGTGATTGGACGTGTACTCGGAACAAGTGGTCAGTTTTGAATATAAAGTCCGGGCCATGTGAGTATTGTAAAAATTGATAAAAAAGTACTAAAATCAAAGGCGAAATTTGGTGTATGTTGTTTCTTAAATCGTCATTTTGACAAAAATGATAAAAAAACTTGAAATACAACGAGCCTTATGGTAAAATAGCACATGGTCGTTGTCCCCTATGATTTGGGGGAATTTAAACCGTGCGTTTGAGGCGTGTAACGTCTCATGCAAATATAAGAAAGAGGTGAGAGATTATGACCAAAAAACTTATGCGTGGCTTAGCTCCTGTATTAGCACTCTCCCTGGCTGTTGGCCTTTTCACAGGCTGCGGTTCCAAGGCAGAAGAAACACAGGCAGCTGCTGCCGAGACACAGGCTGCTGCAGCAGAGAACAAAGAAGAAGCTAAGGCTGATGCTCCGGCTTCCGAAAGCACAGGCAAGGATACTCTTATCATTGCTACAGCTAACGAGACTCCGTCTGTAACAACAAACCTGCACAACGCAGTTGCTGGTGACTACATCAACGAGATGACACACAGCAACCTCTTCAAGCAGAACGAGAACATGGAAATCGTTCAGGACGTTTGTGAAAGCTACGAAATCGTTAGCGATACTGAGTGGGTATTCAAGATCTACGAAGGTATCAAATATCACAACGGTATGGAAATGACTGCTCATGACGTAAAGGCATCCCTTGAACTCTGTAAAGAGTCTCCGGAAGTTGCTCAGTACGGTCAGTCTTCCAAAGAAATCGAAGTAATCGATGATTACACAATTAAGATCATCACAGATGGTCCGCAGTCCGGTCTTCTGTCCGATCTTACACACCATGGTAACTGTATCCTTCCGAAGGAACTGATCGAGTCCGGTCACGACTTCAACAAAGAGCCGATTGGCTCCGGTCCATACAAGCTGGTTGAATGGGCTAAGGGTGAGTCCCTTACATTCGAAGCTTTCGACGAGTACTTCGGCGAAAAGGCTCCGATCAAGACTGTAATCTGGAAAGTTATTCCGGAAGGTTCCTCCCGTACAATGGCTCTCGAAGCTGGCGAAGTTGATCTTATCGTAGAAGTAGAGACAACAGACGTTTCTCGTATGAAAGACAACCCAGACATCACAGTATTCGATCAGGCTGGTACATCCCACAACTTCATGATGATCAACAACGAGAAGGCTCCGTTCAACAACGTTGATTTCCGTCGTGCTCTTAACGCAGCTATCGACAGAGAGGCTATCGTTCAGGTTGCTCTTAACGGTGCTGGTTCTCCGTGTTACTCTCAGGTTCCGGACTGCTTCCCGGGCGCAACATCTGAAGGTTGCCCGACATACGATCCGGCAGCAGCTAAGGAATACCTTGCAGCTTCTGGTCTTAACCCGGCAGAGTGTGGCTTCCCGATCATCTGTTCTGATGATACAAAGCTTCGTGCAGGTCAGGTTATCCAGTCCTCTCTTAAAGAGAACCTTGGCATCGATGTAACACTTGAGTCCATGGACCTTGCTACATACCTCGATGTAACAGCAACTGGTGATTACATGGCAGCTATCGGTGGTTACACATCTTCCGATATGCTCAGCTACGCTAAGGGTGTTTACCACTCCAGCTCCATCAACGCTTCCAACAAGACAAGAACAGCTTCTGACGTTATCGATAGCCTTATCGAAGAAATGCAGGCTACTCTTGATCCGGAAGAGAACGTAAAAGTTGTTGAGCAGATGAGCTTAGCAGTTAACGAAGAGTGCCCGCAGGTTCCGTTATACATGAGAAACAACACTCGTGCATACTCCGCAGCTCTTAAGGGCTTCAACTGCTCCGCTGGCGGTAACACAGATTACTCCAAGTTCAGCTGGTAAGAAGAACTTAAAATCGGATTATAAAATCTGATTAAAATGGGGGGCCTGCCCTTGGGCAGGTCCCTCACTTTCAGAAAAAAGATTTTCGAGGTGTTTATACCTTCGAAAATCAAACCGAGAAAATTATTTTTTCGAAAAATGTTGCAAGTGTAAACCAATTATCTAAGAGGAGAGGATACACAGTATGATTAAATATATTATTAAACGTCTTATCGGTCTTATTCCGGTACTTGTAGGCGTTTCCCTTCTTGTTTATTTCATCCTCGACCTGGCTCCAGGTGATCCGGCCAAGACTATTCTTGGTGAGCAGGCTCGTCCGGAGGATATCGAAGCCCTCCGTGAAGAGATGGGTCTTAACGATCCGTTCTTTGTACGCTATGGTCGTTACATGTGGGATCTGTGTCATGGTGATTTAGGTACATCCTATAAGACACGTGATCCGGTTGCTGAAGAAATTTTTGCACGTCTTCCAAATACAGCTATTCTTACAGTTACATCCACAGCATTCGCTATTATTATGGCATTACCGCTTGGTGTAATTGCGGCTGTAAAACAGAACTCGTGGTTCGATAGTATCAGTATGTTCATCGCGCTGGTTGGTATTTCCATGCCGGTATTCTGGATGGGTCTTATGCTGATCCTTCTGTTCGCTGTAAGACTTGGCTGGTTCCCGGTTGCTGGTTTCGACAATGGCTGGAAGTCTCTTGTTCTTCCGTCCTTCGCACTCGGATTCATGCATATGGCTTCCATCGCACGTACAACACGTTCCTCCATGCTGGAGACAATCCGTCAGGACTATATCCGTACAGCACGTGCGAAAGGTCTTGCAGAAAACAAAGTTATTACAAAGCATGCTCTTCGTAATGCTCTTATCCCGACAGTTACAGTTATCGGTCTTCAGATGGGTTCCATGCTTGGTGGTTCCGTTCTTACAGAGTCCGTATTCTCCTGGCCGGGTATTGGTCGTTTCATGATCCAGTCTATTCAGGGTCGTGATATCCCGGGCGTAATGGGTACAATCATTCTCTTCGCCCTGATCTTCGCATGTGTTAACCTTGTTGTTGACCTGATTTACGGTTTCCTTGATCCGCGAATCAAAGCACAGTACAAATAAGGAAGGAGGACAATAAAAATGAGTAATGCTAAACAGGCTGCTAAAAAGCAGAATCAGGCTGCAGAGACATTTAGACTTATGTGCAGAAACAAAACAGCTGTACTTGGTCTTATTATTGTCGTAATCCTGGCCTTAATTGCAATTTTATCTCCGGTCGTAATTGACTATGAAGGAGTTGTTATTAAAACAAATTACTCCGAAGCTCTGCAGCATCCGTCAGGTGCTCACTGGTTCGGTACAGATGAAATGGGCCGTGATATCTTTGTTCGTGTACTTTACGGTTCCACAACATCCCTTTCCATCGGTCTTGTAACAACTATCGTAGCTCTCATTGGTGGTCTTATCCTTGGTGCTGCTGCTGGTTTCTACGGTGGAAAAGTAGACATGGTAATCATGCGTATTATGGATATTTTCCTTGCGATTCCGGGTACTCTTCTTGCGATCTGTATCGTGGCATCCCTTGGTAACTCCATTATGAACCTCGTTATTGCACAGGCTGTATCCTCTATCCCGACATTCTCTCGAGTTGTTCGTGGTGCGGTTATTACACAGCGTGATGCAGAGTACGTAGAGGCAGCTCGTTCCATCGGTGCAAAAGACTTCACACTTATCTTTGATAACGTATTACCGAACTCCCTTGCTCCGATCATCGTACAGTTCACACTTCAGGTTGCTTCCATTATCCTGTCTATCGCAGGCCTTTCCTTCATCGGCCTCGGTATTCCGGCTCCGCGTCCTGAGTGGGGTGCTATGCTGTCTGCTTCCCGTGCTTACATCCGTGACTACAGCTACATGTGTCTGTTCCCGGGCCTTGCAATCATGACAACCATCCTCTCCCTGAACCTTCTGGGTGATGGTCTGAGAGATGCGCTGGATCCGAGACTGCGTTAAGGAGGGGTACTAAGATGAGCGAAAACAAGAAATCCGTTAATACAGTTGAGATTGAGAATCTGACTGTTGAGTTCCGTACCGATAATGGTGTCGTTAAGGCAGTTAACAATCTTGATTTAAAGATTGGCCGTGGTAAAACACTTGGCCTTGTAGGTGAGACAGGTGCCGGTAAGACAACAACAGGTCTTTCCCTTCTTCGCCTGATCCCGAACCCGCCGGGAGTTATCACTTCTGGTGTTGTTAAACTGGATGGCAAGAACATCCTTGAAATGTCCGAGAAAGAGATGCAGTCCTATCGTGGTAAGTTCGTAGCTATGATCTTCCAGGATCCGATGACATCCTTAAACCCGGTATTCACAGTTGAGGAGCAGATCGCAGAGGTAATTGAACTCCATGAGGAAGGCAGTCACCAGGATGCTCTTAACAAAGCTCGTGAGATGCTGGAGCTCGTAGGTATCCCGGGATCCCGTGGTTCCGAGTACCCGCATCAGTTCTCCGGTGGTATGAAGCAGCGTGTAGTTATCGCTATGGCTCTTGCTTGTAACCCGGAACTTCTGATCGCTGACGAGCCGACAACAGCTCTTGACGTTACAATTCAGGCACAGGTACTTGAAATGATGAGAGGCCTGCGCGATAAATATCAGACATCCATGTTAATGATCACTCACGACCTTGGTATCGTTGCTGAGATCTGTGACGAAGTATCCATCATGTACGGTGGACACGTAGTTGAGCATGGTAACCTCGTTGATGTCTTCGAGAATACAAGACATCCGTATACAGAAGGTCTTTTCAACTCCCTGCCGAACATTGAGGACCGTCAGGCAAGACTGAAACCGATCAAAGGTTTAATGCCAGACCCGACAAACCTCCCGGCTGGTTGTGCATTCTGTGACCGTTGCGATTACGCTATGGAGAAGTGTAAAACACAGAAACCGCCGCGCGTATGGCGTAACGATACTCACTATGTAGAGTGCCATCTGTATAATGAGCAGAATGTTAAGGAAGGTAAGGTGATTAATCGATGAGCAATAATGCGCTGCTTGAAGTAAAGAACCTTAAAAAGTATTTCAACACACCGCGTGGATTACTGCATGCCGTTGACGATGTTACCTTTACCATTGATAAAGGAAGAACATTGGGTGTAGTAGGTGAGTCTGGATGTGGTAAATCCACAACAGGTCGTTCCATCCTTCGTCTTCTCGAGCCAACAGCTGGTGAAGTATTCTTCGAGGGACAGGACGTTGTTAAGTTATCTGCAGAAGAGATGCGTAAAAAACGTCAGGATATGCAGATCATCTTCCAGGACCCGTTCTCCAGCTTAAACCCGCGTAAAACAATCAGCCAGACTATCATGGATCCGATCAAGCTGAACAAACTTATCACAGATAAGAATCAGCAGGTTGCTCGTGTAGAGGAACTGATGGAGACAGTAGGTCTTGCACCGCGTCTGTACAATGCATACCCGCACGAGCTTGACGGTGGTCGTCGTCAGCGTATCGGTATCGCACGTGCACTGGCTATGAACCCGAAGTTCATCGTTTGTGATGAGCCGGTATCTGCTCTTGACGTTTCCATTCAGGCTCAGATTCTGAACCTGCTTGAGGACCTTCAGGATAAGATGGGTCTTGCTTACATGTTCATTACACATGACTTATCCGTAGTTAACCACTTTGCACATGACATCGCTGTTATGTACCTTGGCCGTCTGATCGAGAAAGCTCCGTCTGAGGAACTTTTCGCTAACCCGGTTCATCCGTACACACAGGCGCTGTTATCTGCTATCCCGGTTCCGCAGCTGAACAAGTCCCGTGAGCGTATCGTACTCGAGGGTGAGATCACTTCTCCGATCAACCCGCCGAAGGCATGCCGTTTCGCACAGCGTTGCCCGTACGCTATGGATCAGTGTCGTCAGGAAGAGCCGCCGCTTAAGGAAATCAGCCCGAATCACTTCGTTGCTTGCTTCCTTACAGATAAATAATAAGTGCAGCTACTTAAGGCCGCGATCTTCGGATCGCGGTCTTTTTTTGACGCAGTATTGCATGCGTTAAAACAAATTGTCAGATGTGACGGAAAAATAAAAAAGGAAACAAAGTGGGTAAATATGGAGTTTTGATCGTTAAAATCGTGTCAGAACATAAGAATTTTAGGTTCACTCATAATAAAAGTAAGAATTGAGACCGAAACAATGAATAAAAGTAAGGGAACGATGATTGCAATCTGACAAATTGTGTGGTAATATAATACTGCTATTATAGCAAATATTTTATGAGGTGAAGAATTATGAAGAAATTCACACGTGCGTTAGCACCGGTTCTTGCGCTCTCCCTCGCTGCTAGCCTTTTCACAGGCTGCGGTTCCAAGGCAGAAGAGACACAGGCTGCTGCTACAGAGACAAAGGCTGAGGCACAGGCTGAAGCTAAGACAGAAGAAAAGGCTGATGATGCAGCTGCTTCAGAAGGTACAGTTAAAGACACTCTCATCATTGCTACAGCAAACGAGACACCGTCCTTAACAACAAACCTGCACAACGCTGTTGCTGGTGACTACATGAACGAGCAGACACACAGCAACCTGTTCAAGGTTGACCCGGATATGAACATCGTTCCGGACGTAGTTGAGAGCTACGAAAACCCGAGCGATACTGAGTGGATCTTCAAGATTTACGAAGGTATCAAATACCACAACGGTATGGAAATGACAGCACACGACGTTAAGGCTTCCCTTGAGCTTTGTAAAGAGTCTCCGGAGGTTGCTCAGTACGGTCAGTCTTCCAAAGAAATCGAAGTAATCGATGATTACACAATCAAGATCACAACAGATGGCCCGCAGTCCGGTCTTCTTTCCGATCTTACACACCATGGTAACTGTATCCTTCCGAAAGAGCTCATCGAGTCTGGTCATGACTTCAACAAAGAGCCGATCGGTTCTGGTCCATACAAAGTTGTAGAATGGAACAAGGGTGAGTCCGTAGTTCTTGAAGCATTCGACGAGTACTTCGGCGAGCCGGCTAAGATCAAGAACATGATCTGGAAGATCATTCCGGAAGGTTCCTCCCGTACAATGGCCCTTGAGGCTGGTGAAGTTGACCTTATCGTAGAAGTTGAGACAACAGACGTATCCCGTATGATGGACAACTCCTCCATCACAGTATACAACGAGGCTGGTACATCCCATAACTTCATGATGATTAACAACGAAAAAGCTCCGTTCGATAACATCAATTTCCGTAAGGCAATTGCTTCCGCTATCGATAAGCAGGCTATCGTTCAGGTTGCATTCAACGGTTCCGCATCTCCGGTAGACGCTATGGTTCCGGACTGCTTCCCGGGTGCAACAGCTGAAGGCGCTCCGACATATGATGTAGAAGCTGCTAAGGCTTACATGGAAGCTTCTGGTCTTAACCCGGCAGAGTGCGGTTTCCCGATCATCTGCTCCAACGACACAAAGCTTCGTGCAGGTCAGGTTATCCAGTCCTGTCTGAAAGAGAACCTTGGTATCGAAGTAACACTTGAGTCCATGGACCTTGCTACATACCTTGACGTAACAGCAAACGGTGACTACATGGCAGCTATCGGTGGTTACACATCCTCCGATATGCTCAGCTACGCTAAGGGTGTTTACCACTCCAGCGGTATCAACGCTTCCAACAAGACACGTACAAACGAGCCGGAGATCGATGCTCTTATCGAAGAGATGCAGGCAACTCTTGATCCGGCGGCTAACGCTGAAGTAGTTACAAGAATGTCCATCGCTGTTAACGAAAACTGCCCGCAGGTTCCGTTATGGATGGAAAACAACACACGTGCTTACAATGCAAACCTTAAGGGCTTCAATGTAAACGCTGGCGGTAGCACAGACTACTCCCTGTTCAGCTGGTAAGAAGATCTCTCACTTGTTATAGAGTATGAACAAATAATGAAAAGACCTATTTCTTCGGAGATAGGTCTTTTTTTATTGGGCAAATTATAGTATTTTATAGTTAAAATTTGGATGAATTATGAACAATGTGAACAAAAAATGAACGAAATGGAAATTTCCACTTGAACTGGGTACTATACTGTGTTATGATACAGTTGTTTTTCCGCATAAAATATGGAAAAATATGACCATGTGCATAAGAAACCATCGGAGGGTTTCATGCAAATAAAATATTAAGAGGAGACACAGTTATGAAGAAATTCACACGTGTTTTAGCACCGGTTCTGGCTCTTTCCCTCGCTGCTAGCCTTTTCACAGGTTGCGGTTCCAAGGCAGAAGAGACACAGGCTGCTGCTGCAGAGACAAAGGCTGAGGCTCAGGCTGAAGCTGAGACAGAGGCAAAGGCTGATGATGCAGCTGCTTCTGAAAGCACAGGTAAGGATACTCTCATCATTGCTACAGCAAACGAGACACCGTCCTTAACAACAAACGAGCACAACGCTGTTGCTGGTGACTACATGAACAAACTTACTCACAACTCTCTGTTCTACATGGACGAGAACCTTGAGGTTCAGCCGGATCTTGTAGAGAGCTATGAAGCTGTAAGCGAGACAGAGTGGGTATTCAAACTCATCGAAGGCGTTAAGTTCCACAATGGTGAAGAGATGAAGGCTGCTGACGTTAAAGCTTCTATCGAACTTTCCAAGCAGTCTCCGGAAGTTGCTCTTTACTCCAACCCGATCGTATCTGTAGAAGTTGTTGACGACTATACAGTTAAGATCACAACAGATGGCCCGCACTCTGGTCTTCTTTCCGACCTTACACACCATGGTAACGCTATCATTCCGGCAGCTCTTATCGAGTCTGGTCATGACTTCAACAAAGAGCCGATCGGTACTGGCCCATACATGCTTAAGGAGTGGAAGAAGGGTGAGTCCGTTTCCTTCGTAGCTTTCGAAGATTACTTCAAGGGCGAAGCTCCGATCAAGAACGTAATCTGGAAGATCATTCCGGAAGGTTCTTCCCGTACAATGGCTCTCGAGGCTGGTGAAGTTGACCTTATCGTAGAAGTTGAGACAACAGACGTAACTCGTATGATGGATAACTCCGATATCACAGTATTCAACGAGGCTGGTACATCCCACAACTTCATGATGATCAACAACGAAATCGCTCCGTTCAACAACATCGATTTCCGTAAAGCTATCGCTTCCGCTATCGATAAGGAAGCTATCGTTCAGGTTGCATTCAACGGTTCCGCATCTGCAGTAGACGCTATGGTTCCGGACTGCTTCCCGGGCGCAACAGCTGAAGGCGCTCCGACATATGATGTTGAAGCAGCTAAAGCTTACATGGAAGCTTCTGGTCTTAACCCGGCTGACTGCGGTTTCGCAATCATCTGCTCCAACGACACAAAGCTTCGTGCAGGTCAGGTTATCCAGTCCTGTCTGAAAGAGAACCTTGGCATCGACGTAACACTTGAGTCCATGGACCTTGCTACATACCTTGACGTAACAGCTACAGGTGATTACCAGGCAGCTATCGGTGGTTACACATCCTCCTCCATGCTCGGCTATGTTCAGGGTGTTTACCACTCCAGCGCTATCAATGCATCCAACAAGACTCGTACAAACGAGCCGGAGATCGATGCTCTTATCGAAGAGATGCAGGCAACACTTGATCCGGCAGCTAACGCTGAAGTAGTTACAAGAATGTCCATCGCTGTTAACGAAAACTGCCCGCAGGTTCCGTTATGGATGGAAAACAACACACGTGCTTACAATGCAAACCTTAAGGGCTTCAACTGTAACGCAGGTGGTACAACAAACTACTACACATTCAGCTGGTAAGAAGAAGTTATTCTTAGGATAAACTGAGTGAAATAAAAAAGGATCCGTTCTATTTTATAGGGCGGGTCCTTTTTGTATTATGCCAAGCGGCACGTATTTTTTGTTTAGAATGATTGCACATGTTAAAAACGGCTACATGCGCGGATCAGGTGATTTTTTAACATCGTAATCTCCGGTGAAGCGGCGCGATCTTTCAGACAGATAAAATTTAAGCTGATATAGGTGGTCGGTTCCAGAGGGATTGCCCGAACGTGAAAGTGTTCCGCGAAGGAACGGGGTCCCAGAGTGATTCCCTTGTTGGCACGCACCAGGTCCATGACCGTATTGATGCCGTCGGAACGATACAATTTGCCGAGAGAGACACCGTATTCCTTGCAGATCTGCTTGATGGAGCGGTCTTCCATGGAATGTTCCAGACCAGTAATGAATGTTGCTCCCTGCAGATCGGAATATGTTCCGGTTTCCTGGGCATATTGAATATTTTTCTGAGAAACGAGAATGCACTGTTCTTCTTCAATCAATTCGCAGGAAAAGAAATGCTCCGCATCCGGCAATAGAGGAAGCGGCGGCAGGCGATCCAGCGCAATATCCACGGTTCGATTTTTTAAAGCTGTGAGATAATCGGCACCGGCTTCTGTTACGAAGGAAACATCGATTTCCGGGTGTTGATCGAAAAATGCGACAATATCATCAAACAGACCATTGGAGTACACGCGGGTGCTGACGGCGATGCTGAGGTGCAGTTTTCCCTGTCCACGGATCGTGGCAGCATTTTGAAGCAATTGATTCCAGGAGGTCTCCACCTTTAAAGCGTCACGAAAGAAGATTTCGCCTTCCGGGGTGATGGACACGCCCTGTGCTTTTCGAGAAAACAAAGAAAATCCCAATTCCTGTTCCAATTTCTTGATTTGCAGGGAGAGAGCAGGTTGGGAAAGAAACAGGCTCTCGGCAGCTTTGGAAAAATTTTTATATCTTGCTACGGTCAGTGCATATTGGATCTGGTTGATGTTCATAACGTACTCCTCATGCTAGGTATTTATAAAACTTATACCTGTATTGTACATAAGTATTTCCAATTTCGCAAGGAATTTCATAAAATAATATCAGTTTTTGGCAACGAAAGATGTTGTGGAGGGGTATGATTATGATGGGAAAATTAAAATCTGCGATTCCGATTTTTGTCGGTACACTGATCATTGTGTGTGGAATTCATTTCTTCATGATTCCGAATCATTTTGTTCCGGGCAGTATTTCCGGTCTGGCACTTGTACTGGCGAATTTTATTCCGCTGCCGGTGTCTGCGGTAACTTTGATTTTAAACATGATCTGTTTGGTATTAGGTTTCATTTTCATCGGTAGAGAATTCGGTACAAAAGTTGTTGTGATCTCTGTATTGCAGCCTGCGATCATGTACGTGTTTGAGCAGATTTTCCCGAATGTGGTCTCTCCTACAGGTGAAATGAGCATGGATGCCGTTTGCATGATCATGTTCATCTGCCTTGGCCAGACAATTTTGTTCCGTGCGAATGCTGCGTCCGGTGGTCTTGACGTTATTGCCATGATCATGAATAAGTACATGCATATGGATCTTGGTAAGGCCTTGATCATCTGCGGATTTCTTCCGGTTGCATGTTCTGTATTTGCATACGACATTCAGACCGTTGTTATCGGTGCGATGCTCACTTATCTGCTTGGTGTTGTGCTAGATATGTATCTGGAGAGTTTTTCCAGAAAGAAGAGAGTTTGTGTCATTTCCGATCAGTATGAAGCGATCCGAAAATACATCATCGATGATATGGACCGCGGTGTGACCGTCAGTCATATTAAAGGCGGATATGACGGAAAAGACCGTGTGGAACTTCTTGCGATCATGGACAAGAATGAATATGGACGCCTTCTTGATTTTATCGCAGCAACGGATAACAAAGCATTTGTTACTATTTCCGATGTAAATAAAGTAGTTGGCACCTGGAATACATCCAATTATCACGGCTATTTCTAAAGTGAATGTTGACAATTCATTCTCGACAGTGATATAATTTCATTTGCGCATTGAGCGTATGCGGATGTGGCGGAATTGGCAGACGCACCAGCCTTAGGAGCTGGCGGGTAACCGTGGGGGTTCAAGTCCCTTCATCCGCATTCTCAGAATGAGGGAGTAATCAACATCGGGTGAGTCGATGTAGCGTTGTCAACATCCTGGATTTGAATCCTGGCTTCGCTTGAAATGATGAGACTTATCTGTCTTTGAGGCAGGTAGGTCTTTTTTTATGGAGGAGGAAACGATGAGTTTAACAGAGCTTTTTATAATCGCAGTGGGACTTTCCATGGATGCCTGTGCTGTGTCCGTTTGTAAGGGACTTTCTGTACCGAAAATGAAACTGAGCCATGCACTGACATGCGGCATTTATTTTGGCGGCTTTCAGGGCCTAATGCCGCTGATCGGATATCTGCTTGGCAGTCAGTTTGAGGAGATGATCGTGAGCATTGACCATTGGGTGGCGTTTATTCTTCTTGGAATCATTGGTTTTAATATGATCAAAGAATCCCGAGAGGATGAGTGTGAGGCCTGTTCTATGGACTGCTCATTTGATATGAAGGCAATGATCCCGTTGGCAATAGCAACCAGTATCGACGCGTTGGCAGTCGGTGTGACATTTGCTTTCCTGCGTGTAAATATTATCTGGGCTGTGACTTTCATTGCTGCTACCACTTTCGTGTTCTCTGCAGTTGGTGTAAAGATTGGCAACGTGTTTGGTGCTAAGTTTAAATCTAAGGCCGAGTTTGCCGGCGGCGTGATCCTGATCCTGATGGGAACAAAAATCTTGCTGGAACATCTGGGAATTCTTGCATTTTAAAAGAATAGTTGGAAGGGGCAGTTCAGAAAAGTATATATGAAAAAATGATGTTCAAATATACCCTATTTCATGTGTTTATGGGTGTTTATTCATCTTTTGAGTATACATACATGAAAACCGCTTCAGAATATACCAAAAAGTAACGATTTCGGTATATTCTGAAGCGGTTTTTTCATATGGATACTCTTAAGTATTTTCTACAATCGCACAATCTCCGCAGACAGC
>JAFSFU010000079.1 GCA_017435025.1 Lachnospiraceae bacterium
CTCAACAACTTGATCGAATTGAAAAAGCATCCGTTAAAGAGCTATCTGCAGAATGAAATTTCCTGCGTCATGGGAACTGACGGTTACGGTTTGTACGGAACCGACAGCATTGACGAGCAGCTGGCACTGGCTAACTTCCTCAAGATCACAGACACAGAATTCCATAAAATGCAGGCAGTGGAGCATGTGATCATCGAACGCCAGACGCAGAATTTCACCAAGAAATCGCAGGCATTCGAAGAGGCGCTGTCCGGACGTACGGTTCGCCAGTATTACACGGACGAATTCCAGAGAGAATTTGATGATATCCGCGATGTGAAATTCGAGATTCATAAACGACCGTCCTATCCGGTCTTCAAGGAAAACGTGAAAGAACTGCCGTGGGACAAGTATCCGGTTATTATCGCCGGAGGAAGTTTCACCAGCGGAAGCTCCTATCCGAAACTCAGCGACAGCGACAAGCAGGTGCTGCAGGCACTTTTGGACAATCTGGATCCGCAGAAGGTATTCTTTGTGGTCGGTCATAAACTGGCCGGTCATGAAAAATACATTGTAGAGCACAATCCGGGCTTTGATATCTATGCGATCATTCCTTCGCTGATGGATCAGAAGCAGATGAGAAAACTGCAGCGTGCGAATCTCGCGGGAATTCGAATTTCCACCGAGCCGCAGGAGATGGGCATTTACAAATCCTTCAACTATGAAATTTTTGAGCGAAGAAACTGTGTGCTTTTCGCTTTTGACGGAAATTCCTCTATCGCCAACCTGGTGCAGGAGGCGAGAAACGGCAAAGGACGCGCATGGGTGTTCACATACCCGAAGTCCGCGATGTTAAAGGCCAAGGCCAAGTCTCTGGAAGGCTATGTGACCAATAATGCGACTGTGGACGTGGTGATCGAGAAGATCCGGGAGTTTGAAGATAATATTGGAACGAAAATATAGTTTAAAGGCAGCTATTGCATATTTTGTGATAGCTGCTTTTTATGTGACATCGTCACGGTAATCATATTTGATTTTCGGTATATTATAGTCAAGAAACAGAACAACAGTTGCAGAGAGCAATCAGAAGATAAAAAAGAAAGGAGCTGTCAGTATGGCTGCTATGAATATTAATAAAAATCAATTTGAGGAAATGATCCGTGGAGAGAAACCGGTTCTTGTGGACTACTGGGCACCGTGGTGCGGTTACTGCCGTCGCATCGGACCGGCGTACGAGAAGCTTGCTGACAGTTACGCAGAATCCCTGAACGCAGTAAAAGTGAACATCGACGAGGAAGCAGTCCTTGCGGATAAAGAAGAGATCGAAGTGATCCCGACACTGGTTATGTACAAAAATGGCGAAGCGATCGGTTCCATCGTGGCTCCGGAATCAAAAGCAATGATCGAGGAGTTCATTCGTCAGACATTAAATATGGAGTAGACAGAAGATTTCTGAAGTCGCAGAAATACAGAGGAGGAATACCATGAGCAAGAATCATGTTTACGATATGATCATCATCGGCGGCGGCCCGGGTGGCTACACCGCAGCATTATACGCAGCCAGAGCAGGTCTGGATGCGATCGTTTTAGAGAAATTATCAGCCGGAGGCCAGATGGCACTGACCCATCAGATCGACAACTATCCGGGATTTGAGGAAGGCATCGATGGTTTTACACTGGCAGAGAAAATGCAGGCTCAGGCGGAGCGTTTCGGCGCACAGAGCGAATATGCGGAAGTACACAGCGTAGATTTAAATGCAAATCCAAAAGTCATCGAGACAAGTGAAGGAACATTCTACGGAAAAACAGTCGTTTTCGCAACGGGAGCAGGTCCGAGAGAACTGGGCGCACCGAAGGAGAAAGAATTGGTTGGCAGAGGCGTGGCATACTGCGCAGCGTGCGATAGTATGTTTTATAAAGGCAAGACAGTCGTGGTTGTCGGCGGCGGAAAC
>JAFSFU010000080.1 GCA_017435025.1 Lachnospiraceae bacterium
CGGCAGGATCATACATACAATAATTGTAACGATGATCGGGAATAAGATCTTCTCCAGCTTGGATACCGGACGAAGCTGCTCCATTTTGATCTTTCTCTCTTCTTCTGTTGTGAAGAATTTCATGATCGGCGGCTGGATAACCGGAACCAGTGCCATGTAAGAGTAAGCAGCTACGGCAATCGGACCCATAAACTCTGTCTGACCAAGTTTACCGGCAAGGAAGATGGAAGTCGGGCCATCCGCACCACCAATGATGGAGATTGCTGCCGCAGCCTTGTCGTTGAAGCCCATAAAGATAGCCATAAAGTAAGCTGCATAAATACCGAACTGAGCCGCTGCACCTAACAGGAAGCTCTTCGGGTTTGCGATAAGCGGACCAAAGTCAGTCATCGCGCCAACGCCCATGAAGATCAGGGACGGTAAAATACTCCACTCATCCAGTAAGTAGAAATACCAAAGGAGTCCGCCGACACCATTGGAAGCATCTTCTGCATGAATCATAATATCCGGATAGATATTAACGAGCAGCATACCAAAAGAAATCGGAACAAGAAGTAACGGCTCAAAACCTTTACCGATAGCAAGGTATAAGAAGAAACATGCTACGGCAATCATAATGAGGTTACCTACTGACAGGTTCAGGAATGCTGTCTGCTGAAGAAGATTCGAAAGAGTGTTTACAATATAATCCATATTTATCCCTCCATGTGGAATCTGTTTTCAGCAAATGATTAGTTCATTGTTGCGAGTGTTGCACCCGGCTCTACGGAATCACCAACGGATACATTAATTGTTGCTACTGTACCATCCTGCGGAGCTACGATCTCATTTTCCATCTTCATAGCTTCCAGAATCAGAAGAACCTGCCCCTTCTTTACAGCCTGACCAGCAGATGCCTTAACGCCAAGGATCTTACCCGGCATCGGAGCTGCTACTGTAACGCTGCCTGCTGCGCCAGCCGGTGCTGCCGGTGCTGCTGCCGGAGCCGGTGCCGGTGCTGCTGCTTTCGGAGCTGCCTTCGGTGCTGCTACCGGTGCGGAAGCTGCGCCTGTGAAACCTTCTTCAACTGTTACTTCGTAAACATTACCGTTAACTGTAATTGTATAATTTTTCATTGTAAATTTCCTCCTGAATTAAAGGTTCATATATCTGACTACTTCCAGTTGCTCTTCTGTACACGCTTGATGGAACGAACAACCAGACCGTTTGTGGAAGTCTTGCCTTCGGATGCTGCGATTGCTGCTGCGATAACTGCGATCAGCTCTGTATCATCGGATACATCCTCAACCACCGGTTCAACAACCGGAGCCGGTGCTGCTGCCGGTGCAGGAGCTGCCGCCGGAGCCGGAGCCGCTGTCTTAGCAGCCTTTTTCTCTTTCATCTTGTTCTCGAATACACTGATGTACTTGAACATGCTGATTACCCAGCTGATGAAGATCAGAACTACGAATACAACGCCCATACCCATGATCGTGTTCATGCCGGCTTTGGACATCTTCTCTCCGAGAGTGTATTCCGGGGAGAAGGAGATACCGAGAATCTCAGTACCGTCTTCGTTTAACATGATGGAGAACTCCATATCTCTCTGATCAAATACTACATTGGCTCTTGCAATATAGCCTTCATCAATTGCCTCGATCACTGCCGGATTATAAGCAATATAGTTGCCCATTTCATCCATTACGGAATCCCAGGACTGGAATGCTGTCAGCATGACATAGTTCTTTTCCTTTTCACAGGTAGCCATCTCTGCCGCAATGTCTTCTTCTGTTAATTCAGCGAAGAAATTCACATAATAATCCACGTAATCATTCATTCCTTCGATTACATTGGCATCGATTTCTTCCGCTGTCTCTTCAGCAGTTGAACAACCGGAAAGTGCAAACAGACAGAACATCATGCAAAGAGCAATCCAGAGTTTTTTCATATTCTGTTTCATAAATCTGCCACCTCGCATTAGATTGTGCCGTGCTTCTTCGCCGGACGATCCTCTCTCTTTGTGAACAGCATCTCGAATGCTGCAATTACGCGCTGTCTTGTTTCAGAAGCTTCGATAATATCATCCACATAGCCTCTTCTTGCCGCTGCAACTGCGCTTGCCTGCATTGCCTGATACTCAGCTGCCATCTCGTTGATCAGAGCGCCTGCATTCTGAGACTCAGCGATCTCTTTTGCATACATGATCTTTACAGCCGGAACTGCATCCATCATACCGATAGAAGCGTTCTTCCAAGCGTAAACGATGTCGGCACCGATGGACTTGCTGTTCATTGCAAGACCTGCTGTACCAATCGCGCTGCCGCATACTACTGTCACCTTCGGAACATCTGCGTTAGCAAATGCATGTGTTAAGCGTGCAGCTGCCTTTGCGATCTTCTTCTCGTTGCACTTGCAGTTCTTGTAACCATTTACGTTTACAAGAGTAAGTACCGGAATATTGAAAGCGTCACAGAAGTTTACGAAATCTGCTGCCTTCTCACAGCCCATAGCTGTTAAACCTGCATCGAATTCTGCTGTCTTCTCGCCATCAACATACATCTCCTTGCGGTTAGCTACACAGCCAACAGTATTTCCGTTGAGACGGATGAAAGCTGTAACCATATTCGGAGCATAATCTTTCTTCATTTCCATATAGAAGCTGTCGTCGGAGATCATAGCCAGTGCAAGAGCAGTATCGCCTGCACAGTTCTCAAGACCTTCGCAGATTCTGTTCAGATCATCTGCACACTCATCATAGGAAAGATCGTCTTCGCAGTTAGCCGGAAGAACGGATACCAGTGTGTGGATCTGGGAAAGGATCTCAGCCTCTGTACCTGTCATACATACATTGCCAGCTTCCTCGCTCTGGAATTTTGCGCTGGATGTATCTGTATCATTTGCTGCAATCGCATTCGGAGCATTTACAAATAATTTTGCTTTATCTTCCATGAATGTGAAATCAGCCATAGCAGATGCTACTGCCATACCGCCGCCGCAGTTGCCGAATACAGCCTGAATCTGCGGAACAACGCCGGATGCCATAGTCTGGCATAAGTATAATTTGCCGAAACCGTCAAGAGCATCCATACCCTCCTGAAGTCTTAAACCTGCGCAATCGATCAGGCCAACAACCGGAGCGCCCATCTTCATTGCCATAGCATAGATGTTCTCGATCTTCTTTGCATGCATCTCACCTACAGAACCGCCCATAACTGCTGCGTTCTGGCTGTACACATACACGAGAGCTCCTTCGATTGTACCATAACCGGTTACAACGCCATCTGCAGGTGTTTCCTGAGCCTGCATATTGAAGTCTGTGCTTCTGGCAGTCATATAGGCGCCGACTTCAACGAAGCTGTTTGCATCGAGCAACGCATTGATTCTGTTCATTGCTGATGTCTGTGCTGAATTAGTCATCATTCTGTCCTCCATTATAAATAAATTGACGAAAATCACATTTCTGCCTATGATAATCATATACCGCATCATAGTAAATTTCAAGATATTTTTTTAACATGGTGCAAAAATTGTTCTTGAATAAAAACAAGGGCGGTCGCAAGTTTCTTTTCTTTTGCAGCCGCCCTTATTTTCTTTATAATCTTAATTTCATGCTACTGATATTTTTTGTTGAGTGTAAAACCACGTCCGCGAACTTCTCCGACCTGATTCACGATCATAAATGCCTGATCATCAATTTCCATAACAATATGATTCAGTCTCAGCAGTTCACGACCTGATACGATCAAGAGAATCGCTCTGGATTCCTTTCTTGCATGGCCGCCTTCCATATAAAGAAGTGTGGTTCCTCGATCCATTTTTTCCTGAATCGCTGTATTGATCTCCTCGAATTTATCGCTGATGATCTTAACCTGCGTCTGCTTAGATCCCATAACCAGAACTTTATCAAGTACAACCGTATAAACCATGACCATGATCAGCGCGTAGAGAATACGTTCCTTATCACCAAAAGGCATCTGACCGACCAATACGATAAAATCAAATGCATACATGGATACCGATACCGGAATTGCAAACCGTTTCTTCAGTACCAGCGGCGGAATATCCATACCGCCGGTAGATGCACCGGCGCGAATCACGATACCGAGAGAAAAACCAATCAGCAAGCCAGCAAAGATCGCACTTAACATCGGATCTTCCGTAATGATCGTATCGCCTACGACCCTCATTGCCACATCGAGAATCACTGGGTAGTAAAAAGTTGCGATCAATGTCGTAAACGCAAAGGATTTACCAAGTTCCACCCATCCCAGTACAAACATCAGAATATTGAATATTGCCACAAATACTGAAATCGGAATTCCCCAAATCCGCTCCGCCAAAAGCGCCATACCGGTTGTTCCTGCTGCGATCATATCAAGCGGCAGTACAAACAGACAAACGCCAAATGCATAAATTGTAAGTCCAATTACAATAATCAGTACCTGCCGTAACAGACGGCCTATATTTTTCACATCTTTATGTTTCTTTATTCCCATTTCATTTCTATTGGTTTTCTTCTAACCAATATTTCCTCCTTTACACAAAATTTGCACTAGAAAAGGGATACAATCATCGCTGTATCCCTTTAAAGTTTAACACTGTGTGCAATTGTAGTACTTTCATAAGTAAAAGTCAACCAGATTTATCCTGCATAGGGAAGATTTTCGAAACAGTCATATTCGCTGACTCCATTGATCATATACCCACCGCTGTCCCTGGATTTTTCCAGTAAAACAATACAGATTCGTCCATCCTCCAGTTCCATCTCCATCATGGTTCCACCGTCCGTCTTTCTCGGATAAAATACAGTTCCTTTTGGAAGAGTTTCCTCTCTCAGAGCCTTTCCTCCTTTTTCCTGCATCTGTACCTTGAGATCACGTGTGGATGTAAGGCCGATTTCCCACTCCATACCATCATTGATCAGATGATACATGGTATCCTCGCTGACCGGCATGCCATCATCACCAACAGAGTAGGTTTTATATCCCATATAAGTACCGAGTGTGTAAACACGACTGTATAAAGAGAACTGATCGGAGTCGGAAATGAAATGACCATACGTTGCATTTCCGGTTGCTTCTATATAAATATCCTCACCCAAATCGGTCTCTTTTCCTTCTTCATCAGAAACCGCCGAAAGATCAAACACCTCCAATGTCTGGAAATCGCTGTCACCAAGAAATTCCACATACAAATATACATGTCCGTCTTCACCAGTCATCACATAAGCATACTGGAAACTGTCCCAAAATTCAAACTCCCTGTCGCTTCGGCCTTCGTATTCACCAGGCACATCAGCCTTTTCCTCCAGATACTTTGTGATCGTCAACTTTGTAGAGTAAGTTTCTTCATCCCGAACAGCTGTTATAACGTAAGTTTCCGCATAACCGTCATGATCCGCATCGATCGTAAACGCTTCACCATTCTTCACTTTCCGAATCGGACGTTCCACATGGCATACATATTCTTCTGCAAATAACTCCTCATGACCTTCATACGGAAGCTCCACACGGATCGTTCCGGATACCCATGGACCGATCACATATGGGCTGAATGCAAATTCCATTCCTTCCGTCGTAAGATACCATTCGATCGGAGAAGCCATTGCACCGTCCGGCTCATAAAACATTTCCTCAAGCCACGCCTCATACTCGTCAAAGAACCGATCCTCATCATAATTTTCCTTCAAGTATGTAACCACATACTGATAAACTTTGTCATAATCTGTTACAACATCTTTCAGTTCCAGTGTTTTTCCCTTTTGCACATCAAACACTTCTGCATTTTCATAATAATTACCATGGGCACCGCCCACATAGCTGGTCTCTGTATTGACGAAACTCAAAATCTTGCTGTCCGCACGCTTTACATCAATGTTTCTGGAGATATAAAGCTCTGTTCCTTCCGGATAAATATCTGCTTTTGCATAATCCCGATGCTCGATATAAGTGCTGAAAACCTCCTGCCAGTTCATCTCATTGTAAACCTTCAGATTATTTTTCAAGGTATCATACCCTTCATCCAAAATATGAACGGTCGCACTGTCAGCCGTTATGATCGGCCCCTGATCGTCCCACTCACCTTCGTATTTTGCGGAGATTTTTACGTTGAGCGGAATGTTTTTCTCTTCATCTTCCGCCTCATTTTCCGATGTATCGTCTGTACTCTCAGTATCAACCGGTGCCGTCGGACAGCCTAGCACATCTTCTTTCTCTTCGGTTATCTCTATCGCTTCCGTTGCTGCCGTTGTACTTTCCTGCTCTGTATCATTCTTTCCGCATGCGGCAAGCAGGAGTGCCGCTGTCAAAATCCAAATGATCGATTTCTTCATAATTAATCCCTCGCTCTCTCAAATATGAACGGATAGTCTCCTCTCATGTTTATTCTATCAAAGTTTCACGAAAGATGCTTTGCTTTTCCATTACTAATTTCTTAACAAAAGCGAACCAATTTTCCATATTTTGACAAGCAATTGCCACAAATCCGCGATAGCAAAGCGCTCGTTCCGTTTCTTGACATTGCATTCCAAACGAACTATACTCATATTAATTATGAAAAAAGGAGAATGACTATGGTATTTCCAATGAATTTGGGTCTGCTGTTTGCAGCTGCCCTGCTGATCAGCTCGATCGGCTTCAAGAATTATGTATGGTTCATTTCCCTGGGTTATGGCTTCTCCATCGCAGGAGAAGGTCTTCTCATGATGCTTTTATACGGTCAGGAACTGACTCTGGGTACTGCCATCTGCTGCATTTTATTCATCATTTACGGCTGCCGCCTCGGTGGATATCTTGCTTACCGTGAATTCACAAGCAACTCTTACAAGAAAAACATGACCGGCGAGATCAAAGACGGTAAATTTATTCCCTTGGGCGTAAAAATCGCAATCTGGGTGACATGTGCGCTTCTCTATGTAACTCAGGTTTCCGCAGTGTTCTATCGTCTCCACAATGCAAGCAGCTCAGGCGCCTGGACTTATATCGGCGCTGTGATCATGGTAATCGGTCTTGTTTTGGAATCCGCAGCTGACCTTCAGAAAAACGCAGCGAAGAAACTAAATCCGCGACGCTTCGTTGATACCGGCCTTTATCGCCTGGTTCGCTGTCCGAATTACCTTGGTGAGATGATCTTCTGGACCGGTGTTCTTCTTTCCGGCATCGGCGCTGTCTCCGGCATCGGACAGTGGTCAGTAGTTCTCATCGGTTATGTCGGCATCATCTTCGTCATGTTCAGCGGTGCGAGACGCCTCGAGATCCGCCAGAATAAAAATTACGGAAACGATCCGGAATATCAGAAATATGTGAAGACCGTTCCAATCCTCATTCCGTTTATTCCGCTGTACAGCGTAGAGAAACACAAGTGGCTGGTAGCGTAAAACTCTTTCCCACTTGATACATACACAGAAAAAACAAGAACCTATCTTGGCGATTCCAATCCCAAGGCGGGTTCTTTTTTTACTACTCTTCCTTTTTCACTAACCCTTGCAGCACCACATGCGTCTCCGGAAGCGCTTTTTTCAGCGATACAATCCTTCCGTCTTTACTCAAAAAGCAGTGGCTGGTCTCTCCGGTTGCATTGAGAACACCTGTCTCTTTATTTCGAATTTCGTACGTCACTGTATATTTCACTCCATTGTAAGAGCTGAGTACCGGTGTGATCGTTACTGTCTCACCATAGCGAGTCATCTGGCGATACTGGCAATTCACACTCAAAACCGGGCTGATAACCCCAGCCTCTTCCATCTTATCGTACGGGATGCCCATCGCTGAAAGATACGCCGTTCTCGCGGATTCAAACCAGCGAATATAATTAGAATGATGAACAATCGCCATCTGGTCAGTTTCGTAATATTGTACAGTCCAATCGTATGAAAACATGATACTTCCTCTTTCTTCATTCAATACAGTTTCCTGCTCATTTCAAACTTCTTAATAAATATAACACATTCCATTTTGATTTGAAAGTAAGAATCCACTGCGCTTTACTTTCTTATTATTTATCAATGGGGGTTGTAATTTGTCGATTGAGGTATTATATTAAACATATGAACAATTATTCATATGTTAATTTCAAAAATGGAGGAAATCCTATGAGCGAACATAAAGAACATACACATGGCGAGGCATGCTCTTGTGGTTGTGGACATGAGCACCATCATGAACACCATCATCACCATGAACATCATCACCACCACGAGCATGGCGAATCCTGCTCCTGCGGTTGCGGACATGAGCACGGGCATGAGCATCATCATGCACACC
>JAFSFU010000008.1 GCA_017435025.1 Lachnospiraceae bacterium
GTCCGAGACCGGAGCGCCCGGAACTGGCAGAAGAGATTGAGAAAGAACTTCCGGAGTTTGCATATCGTACGAAAGTGAAAGCCGGTCTTACGGGATACGCGCAGATTTATGGTAAATACAATACAACTGCGTATGATAAATTGAAACTTGATCTTACTTATATTAGAAATTTTTCATTATTGCTTGATCTGAAGTTGATTTTGATGACTCCAAAGATCATGCTGATTAAGGAAAGCACCGAAGGCGTTGGCGATCCGGAGCAGCAGTTGGCAAAGCAGGAGATGGCGGCGGCAAAGATGGATATCCGATTTGAGGATAGAAAGGAATCATAATATGCAGGCAGTGATTATGGCAGGCGGCAAAGGTACAAGACTTGCTGCGCTTACAAAGGATGAAATTCCGAAGCCAATGGTGGTTGTGGCGGGAAAACCGCTGCTTCTCTGGCAGGTTGAACGTTTAAAGGAAAATGGAATTACGGATCTTATCATGGTGATTGGACATCTCGGTGAGAAGATTCAGGAGTATTTCGGTGACGGAAGCAAGTTTGGTGTAAACATCCAGTATTTTGTAGAAGAGACACCGCTTGGAACAGCAGGTTCTTTCTATTATCTGAAGGATATGCTCACAGAGGATACATTTTTAATGATGTCCGGAGATCTTTTCCTGGATGTGGATTTTGAACGTATGATCCGATTCCACAAGGAAAAAGGTTCTGCTGCAACATTATTTGTTCATCCAAACGGTCATCCGCATGATTCCGACCTCCTTGTTCTGGATCAGGATGAGCGTGCAATCCGCTTTGATTCCAAGCACAATGTGCGTGATTATTGGTACGATAACTGCGTGAACGCAGGTGTGTTTGTCTTTGATAAGACAATCTGTAATCGCGTGCCGGAGCCGGTGAAGCGCAATCTGGAAAATGATGTCATTAAAGGCATGATTGAAGATGGTATTCCGGTTTATGGATATCGTTCTCCGGAGTATGTAAAAGATGTTGGTACCGTAGAACGTATCGAGCAGGCAGTGCTAGATATCGAGAACGGCCTTGTATCCGGTAAGAGCCTTAAGAATAAGCAGAAATGTATTTTCCTGGACCGCGATGGCACAATCAATAAGAAGAATGGTTTTATCTCCAAAGAAGAGGAGTTTGAACTGGAAGATTGTGCGTTGGAGGCAATCAAAAAGATCAATAAGTCCGGATATCTGGCGATTGTGATCACAAATCAGCCGTCTGTAGCCCGTGGACTTTGTGAAATCGAAGATATCGAAAGAATTCACAGAAAGCTGTCAACGCTTCTTGGACGCGAGGGTGTGTATTTGGATGATATCTTATTCTGTCCGCATCATCCGGATAAGGGATTCCCGGAAGAGAATCCGATTTACAAGATTCCATGCGACTGCAGAAAGCCGAAGACCGGCATGATCGATAAGGCGGTTAAGAAATACAATATCGATCTGGAAAATTCCTGGATGATCGGTGATACAACGATGGATCTGCAGACTGGTGTGAACGCCGGAGTGCATACAGCCCTTGTATTGACCGGTGATGCCGGAAGCGATAAGAAATATGATGTACAGCCGGAACTGGTCGGCAAAGACCTTCTGGAGGCTGTAGAACTAATTTTAAAGGGGAAATAGTATGATTATTACACAGACACCGTTTCGTATGTCCTTCTTTGGCGGCGGAACTGATTTTCCTGGTTTTTATAAAGAACATGGTGGAGCAGTTATTTCCACGACTTTCGATAAATATTGTTATGTGAACGTTCGCCATTTGCCGCGTTTCTTTGATTACGCGACCGAGCTTTCTTATTCCAAGATTGAACGCGTGAAACATGTGGATGAGATCGTTCATCCGGCAATCCGCGAGGCAATGAAGTATCTGGATATGGAAGAACTTCGTCTCACATACGAAGCGGATCTTCCGGCACGTTCCGGTCTTGGAACCAGCAGCTCCTTTGCGGTAGGTATGCTCAATGCGTTTTATGCACTGAAAGGTAAATATGCCGATAAGAGAAAGCTGGCAGACGATGCGATTTACCTGGAGCGTGTTCTCTGCAACGAGAGCGGCGGTGTTCAGGATCAGATCGCTGCGGCATTCGGCGGCCTCAATCGCATCAACTTTAATGCAGACGGTTATGAGGTAAATCCGATTATCCTCTCTCCGGAGAGAAAACAGCAGTTAAATAAGAATCTGATGCTGTTCTTTACAGGTTTTTCCAGATTCTCTTCTGATATTCAGGTGGGGACGCAGAAAGCGATGGTAGATAAGCAGGCGCAGCTTCTTGAGATGTTGTCTCTGGTAGACGATGCAGAGAAAGTACTTACAACGAAGTGTGATCTGAACGAGTTTGGACGACTTCTGGATTATACATGGAGATTAAAGCGTGGAATTTCCAGTGGAATCTCCACAGATTCCATCGACGGCCTTTATGAAATGGGTATGGCAGCAGGTGCACTGGGTGGTAAACTTCTCGGTGCAGGCGGCGGCGGATTCCTTCTGTTCTATGTAGAAGAGGATAAGCAGGATAGTGTGAAGAAGGCGATGGAAGAACTGCTTTATGTGCCGTTTAAGTTTGAGAATGGCGGTACAAGGGTGATTCATTATACACCTGAGGTGTATGAGAAGAGATAATTATATGGAGACAAAAGCTGGCAGAGATTTAATCTCGCCAGCTTTTTTGTTCATTATAATCAGGATGTGATTAAAGCCTTTATTTATACTTTTTTACACAATCTCTCACAGTTTTCTCCATCTCATCCATCTTCACCAGCATATCCTTTGCCAGCGCGATCTGGCAGCGGGTACGCACCAGATTGTGATCCGGATAATTGATATGGAAGTACGGGTCGCCCAGGATATAATCATCCAGGAATCGTGTTGCCAGTTCCACAGTAATTGCGAAGCTGCTGAGTGCTAGCGTATCGATCTCCGCGTCGGTCAGTGCCTTCGCCGTATACTTTAAGAAACCTTCCGTAAACGCCGAATACACATTCATATTGACGCCCACGAACTCCAGATTCTTACAGTCCTCTTCCACATAGTTAGCCGCAAAGCGGATCGCATCGCCGAAATCATTGCCCACGATGCCCGGCATCGCCGTATCCAGATCGATCACCACTAACGGCTCTTTCGTCACTTTATCAAAGAGAACATTGTTGATCTTTGTGTCATTGTGGGTCACACGGAGCGGAATCTTTCCGGCCCTATGGAGATCAATTAGACGACATGCTCGGTCTTCCGCCACACGTAGCCAGTCCAATTCCTCACGGACATCGGCAACTCTGCCCTGTGGATCCAACTTCACATCCTCCCACAGCTTTTCAAAGCGCTTACGGGTGTCGTGGAAGCCCGGAATCGTCTCGGAAAGCTTCGATGCATCATAATCCGCCAAAAGCATCTGGAACTCGCCAAAGGCCTCTCCTGCATTCCGAACGATATCCAGATCGGCAGTCACATTGTATGTATCCGAC
>JAFSFU010000081.1 GCA_017435025.1 Lachnospiraceae bacterium
ATTTGCCAAGACCATTGCCGCCGATGATGCCGATTCGCTGTTTGCGGTACTGCTCCATATTGACGGTTGAGAGGACATGGTCATATCCGATCTCCAGGTTCTGCACACGAAGAACTTCCTTGCCGGTCTCGCGGTTTGGTTTGAAATTCGCGTGGAATGTGGCAGTATCAAAACGGTCAGGTGACTCGATCTTTTCCATGTGCTCGATCTGTTTCAATTTGGAACGGGTCATAGCCACTTTGGTCGGCGTGTTCTTATATTTTTCTACAATCATCTCCAGACGGGCAATTTCCTTCTGCTGGAGTTCGTAGTCTTTTTTTTGCTTTTCGTAGTTGGCCCGCTTGGTCTCCATGAACTTTGTGTAGTTACCCGGGTAACGCTTTAGGACACCATACTCGATCTCATAGACCACGTCCACCACTTTATCTAGGAACATACGGTCATGGGATACAATGACAACGGCCTTTTTATAGTTGCGAAGATAATCCTCCAGCCACTCGATGGTGGAAATATCAAGGTGGTTGGTCGGCTCGTCCAGGAGCAGGATATCCGGCTTGCTGAGAAGAAGCTTGATGAATGCCAGTTTTGTCTGCTGTCCACCGGAGAATTCGCACAGCGGACGGTGCTTATCTTCCGGCGAGAAGCCGAACTGACGCAGCATCGTCTCATATTCTTTTTCGTAATAGTAACCGCCGATATCTTCAAATTCTTCCTGAAGAGCCGTATACTCTTTGATCTCGCGGGCGTGGGTCTCTTCGTCGGCATTGGCGTTGAGAGCTGCATCATTCATTTTGTTGAGGAGAGTTTCCATACGCTCCTGCATAGCGTGGATTTTGGAAAAGACTTTGCGAATTTCCTGATCGACAGTGATCGTATTATCCTCGAAAGCCATCTGCTTTAAATAACCGATTTCCGGATTTCCGGCTTTCGCGATAAAAACATCCTCATCGCTGTCGCGCTTTAAAAGATCCACTTCGCCGGAGATCAGCTTTAAAAGCGTGGTTTTTCCGGAACCGTTTCGTCCGACCACAGCGATCTTTTCACGGTCGCGGATCTCAAAATTTACTTTTTTCAATATTAATTCGGCGCCCAGTTCAACGGCACCGTTACTGATCTGATATAACATAATTTCCTCCGTTTATGCACTAGCTCCTATTTTATTAGACATAAGTAGAAATGTCAAATTATAAAAAGATTTTTAAGGAATTTGTATAAGTCGCGGTACTTTGGTAAGAATATGACCGAGGTGATAAAACGTGAAAGACAGAGTAAATCAGCTTTTCAGAGACAAATTTGTTCTGGTGATGCTCGTGCTTGGACTGCTGGTCGTTGTGGCGGCAGCCGGAGCAGTGACGATCCGAAAGGGGAACCGGGAAATGGAAGAAAGCCCATACCTGGAAATTCAAGAACCGGACGGAATGATTTCAGAAAATGAAACTGCAGCACCGTCAGTGGCCGGAAATTCCAATGCAGAGGAGCCGGTGGAAGAGGCAGGTGCCGATGCAAAAGGACATACAGGGGATGATTTGGTATATCAGGCAGAAGAAGCAAAACCCCGTATGGAGGAGTCTGCAGCGGAGGCGGGGGCAGTGGCAGAAAGCTCCCTGGCTCTGGATTATTCAGATTCCGAAAAACTCATGTGGCCGGTACAGGGAAATGTGATTCTGGGATACAGCATGGATACGACTACTTATTTCCCAACACTGGAGCAGTATAAGTGCAATCCTGCAAATATCATTCAGAGTGATATCAGTATGCCGGTACTGGCTCCGACCGATGCAAAGGTTCTGGAAATCGGAACCAATGAAGAAATCGGCAATTACGTGAAGCTGGATCTGGGAAATGAGTACACCGCTGTATGCGGACAGTTGAAAGAAATACCGGTGGTGGAGAATGAATATCTTCACGGAGGAGATACCATCGGTTATATTGCAGAACCGACAAAATACTATGCGGTGGAAGGTGTGAACCTGTATTTTGAGCTGCTGCATGGAGAAACACCGGTGGATGCGCTGGATTATCTGGAATAGTTAAGTGATTCAGGGTGAAAAGAGGATTTCGCATCGAAAATGTGTATATCTCGATGACGAAATCCTCTTTTATTGAAAATTTGAATGAAAATTTAATAAATTATTCATATTGAATTCGTGAATTTGCTGAGGAACTGTGTTATAATACATATATCCAAATTTGTAGTGTAATTTGTTCAGTGCATCAAAGAATGATATGCTGACCGGATGGGAGGGAAGCTTTATGAATAAAGAAGTTTTAAAGAAAAATTTTGAAGCTCACAGATTCCAGACTCATTTCTTTCAGACGAAAGAAGAGGCAGCAGAATATCTGAAGTCCGAGATTCATGGTAAGACCGTTGGTTTTGGCGGCTCTATTACCGCAAAAGAAATGGGCTTGTATGATCTTTTGAAAGAAGATAATACTCTTTACTGGCACTGGCAGGAACCGGGACGTGAGACACTCTTAAAGGCAATGACCGCAGATGTTTACATATTGAGTGCCAATGGTGTATCTGAGACCGGTGAACTTGTGAATATTGATGGTACCGGAAACCGTGTAGCAGCCAGTATTTTCGGACCGAAAAAAGTGTATTATGTTGTGGGAAGCAATAAGATTGCACCGGATCTTCCGGCTGCTATGCAGCGTGCAAAAGATATTGCCTCCGCGAAAAATGCAGTTCGTCTGAACAGAAATACTCCGTGTGTGGCCAATGGAGGCGACAAATGTTATAACTGCAATAGTCCGGAGAGAATCTGTAACGCGACGGTGATCATTGAGCGTCCGTGTGGGGGCACGGAGACGGTGATCCTGTTCGTGGATGAGGAGCTGGGATATTAAGGAGATAGGGAATGAATATACTGTTCTTTTTAACACCCAAGAGCGAAGTAGCTTATATTGGCGATAAGGACAGCCTGAGACAGGCACTGGAAAAAATGGAGTATCACAAATACGCAGCGGTACCGATCCTGACAAAGCAGGGCCAATATGTGGGAACTCTGACAGAAGGTGATTTGCTTTGGTACATAAAAAACCAGCTGGATCTGAACCTGAAAGAGGCGGCGCGGATCACAGTCACCGAGGTTCCGAGAAAATTCGAAAACAACCCGGTATATGCAAACTGTAAAATGGAAGATCTTCTGGAAAAGGCAATGCAGCAGAACTTTGTACCGGTATTGGACGATGGAGGTTATTTCATCGGGATCGTAAAACGAGGCGATATTATGAAATACTTCGCCAGTGATATGAAGAAAAAGAAAGAAAAAGAAACAGTTCGATTTGAATAGGAAAAACAGGACCCGTTGCTGCGGAATGAAAACCGCAACAGCGGGTCTTTTTATAGTTCGAAAATATGACGCTCATAGGCGTTGATCAATGTGGTATCCTGATAGGAACGAACTCGAAGCTGGCTGGTGGGCATATAGTTTAAGTGCACATGTCCGTGTACATGATAAGCAGGACGGTAGTGCTCCATCAGGGAGAGAAAGGTTTCAAAGCCCGCATGGGCGGGGGTATTAAGATCGCCCAATCCTCTGGCCGGAGCGTGGGTCAGAAGGATGTCGAATCCTTTGTGTCTGATCAGACTGGGCCATAATTTCAGAGCACGCAGACGCATCTGGGATTCAGTGTACTGATGCGGACCCGGTTTGTAACGCATGGAGCCGCCCAGACCGAGAATACGGATTCCCTGATGGACATAAATCTTATCTTCTATACAGATGCAGCCTTCCGGCGGTCGTTTTTCATATTTTCCGTCGTGGTTGCCATGAACATAGAGGACCGGTCCATGGCAGAAGGTGGCGAGAAAGGACAGATAGTCCGGATCCAGGTCTCCGCATGCCAGGATCAGGTCGATCTCCTTTATGTATTTTCGGTCAAAATAGTCCCACAGAAGTTTGGATTCTGTATCAGAGATTGCCAGAATCCTCATAGCAATTCAAATCCATGCACACGAACCATGGCTGCGGCTTCCTCGTTCAGATTTTCCGGTTTTGGAAGGCTGCCAACG
>JAFSFU010000082.1 GCA_017435025.1 Lachnospiraceae bacterium
TACAGCTCATCAATACTGAGTCCCATATCACGCAGATCTGCGAGACGATCCATAAAAAGACCAAAACCGGAGGAGGCACCGAGAGAATCCACAATATAAATCTTACGGTCCGGATACTTCTCTTCCAGCGTTTCCTTTGCAATTACTGCAGAATTCCAGGTGCCGGAAATTCCGGAGGACAAAGTTACATGAAGCACGTCCTTTCCCTCTTTCAAAAAGGACTCAAAATATTCCATAAACTCGCCCACATTGACCTGAGACGTCTTGGTATCTGCTCCGTCTGTCATTGCCTGATAAAAATCATCGAAGGAAATGGATTCACCCAGATCGTCATCATACATCTTTCCATCCAGTTCAAAGTGAAAACAGATATAGGAAATATCACGTTTATTGAAATGCTCTTTTGATAAGTCCGCTGTGGAACAACAGCTAAGTACATATGGTTTCATTCTTGTTCTCTGCCTCTCTATAATTAGTAATATTTTCTTTGTTATGTAGTTTCAATTACTAGATTATATAACTTTTATTTCCATTTGTAAAGTCAAAAAAAGAAGGCGTGCAGAACTGCACACCTTCCAAAAATCATTTTCATTCAATTACATTGCGCACCAGCCGCCATCAACCATGAGAACATCACCGTTTACGTAGCTGGAATCATCACTAGCCAGGAATAATGCTGCACCTGCGATCTGTTCCGGTGTACCCGGTGCCGGACCGCAATCAACAACCTTCTTTGCACGCATATAACCGCCTACATTCACCTGACCCATGGAACCCGCGATTTCTGTAGCAATTCCGCCCGGAGCGATTGCATTGCAGCGAATTCCCTGCTCTAAATACATAAATGCAGTATTCTTTGTAAAGGATGTGAGAGCCGCCTTGGAAGCACAGTAGATTGCGCCTGCACAAGTATGGAACGCACCTTCAGATACCACGTTGATGATGTTACCGCCATTGCCCTGAGCCAGGAATACCTGTGTCGCTTTGCGCATTGCACACATCGGACCATATACGTTAACTTTCATAACACGCTCATACATTTCGTCTGTTGCGTCACCGATCGGAGCCATATTGTCCATAATACCTGCGTTGTTTACAAGTACGTCCAATTTGCCGAACTCTGCCACTGCAGCATCGATCATCTTTTCATTATCTTCCAGCTTGCTTACGTCACCCTGGAAAACAACCACTTTACCTGCCTCGTCTTTTAAAGACTCAGCCAGCTCTTCTAAACGCTCTTTTCTTCTTGCCACTGCAACGACGTTTGCGCCCTCTTTCACATAGCGCTCTACGATCGCACGACCCATACCGGAAGAAGCACCGGTTACAACGATGGATTTACCCTGTAATTTCATAATTTAACACCCTCCAATATGACTTGTTTATTTTTTAACAAGTTCTGTTGGCTATTATTTTATCAAATTTTTCGCCAAATAAATACGACCAAATCCACATATCTGTCACCCTTTTATATCCTGAAACAGACTCTTTGTCAAAAGTTCTGTTGCAATTTCTGCCATTTCTTCCACACTCTTCTCATAAGAGTTATTATGCCAGTTTAAGACGATCGTGAGCAGGCCACTGACCGTATACAGAATTGCCTCCTCCGACGGACGAATCTCCTTCCCCCATAAGAGAAAAGGTGATTGCTTCTCCCACTCCATAAGACATTCCACCGCCCGCAGCACAAGCAATCCGCTCAACCTGCTTCTCCGCAGACCATTCAGCAAGTTTGCATTTTCCTTCCAGTATTCAAAATATCGCTTCAGTTCCCGATATGTGGTTGAATCCGGCGTGTTTCGGTTGAAGATGCTATAATCATGAAATCCCTGGATCGCATGATCGATCAGCGCTGTCAGCACATCGTCTTTCGTCTCGAAATACATATAGAAACTCTTTCGAGGCATCCCAACCCGCTCACAGAGTTCACTGACTTTGATCTGCGAGAATTCCTGTCTCTGCATCATATACAAAAGCTCTTGTTCTACCATCTGCTGACGTTTTCTGGACGATTTTGTTTTACAGATTTTATACATGTCTCTAGCTCAGTGCTCCTATATATCGATATGACTGATATACTGCTTTTCAATTCCGAGTTCCTCCGGCATAAAGCGCGGGCACACGTTCTCAGACGATGTGATCACAGACGCCGCCAACGCAGATCCGATATCAATAGCCCCCGGAAGATCCTTTCCATAGGTCAGTCCAATGGAAACACCTGCGCAGAACGCATCACCTGCACCGGTTGTGTCTTTTACCTGCACCTTTCTGGCCGGACAGATACCCTTCTGACCTTCCATATTGGCATATACTGCACCATCGGCGCCCATAGTAACGACCATTGCCTTGATTCTCGCCTGTTTCACCTTCTCTGCCAGGATCTCGCACATTTCCTCCGGAGTTTTATCCAGATAATCATCGGTGAAGAGAATTCCTGCCTCCGCGATATTGCAGATAAAACAGTCAAGCTCCTTAATAAAATCACGTCTGTGAACCGCGATACTCATGTTGGATACCAGTGCAAAAATCTTCTTGTTATGCTTCTTCGCCAGTTCAAAAGACTTCTTGATCACTTCTTTGTCGATATCAATCTCCACAACGATCGCATCCGCATCGGCGAAAATCTCATCGCCTTTCTGCTCCAGAAGCTCCACCACATGCAGCATATTGGGACGTTTGGAAATGGAACCGGCCACATCACCGTTGTTATCAAATACCGCCAGCCATGTTCCCATGCCGTCGCGTTTCGTAAGAAGATAGTCTGTATTTACCTTATGGTTTCTCAATTTTTGTACAACGTCTGTTCCCAACGGCGTATCATCAACAATACTCACGAACGTCGGGCGCAGTTCCGCATTGGCAATATCCTCTGCCACGTTTCTCGCTACACCTCCGTGAATATATTCAATATGACCGACATTTCTTCCGGTCGGCAAGTACATATCATGCGGAAATCCTTTGATATCCACGAATGTTGCTCCGATTACAACAATGCCTTTTCCCATGGTCTCTCCCCCATTTTTCTGCTCGTATACGCGTTAACGATTAGAGCATCATTTTATAAATATTGATAATATCCTCTTCATTCAGAACGACAAATCCGTCCTGTGTACCGCCGTTTCCGTTTCCGTAACATGCAGTGTGAGCCATTGCCGAAATATCCTCTTCCCTGCCGCTGCGATTGTCAGTACCGTTCCGACCGGAAGTGCATGATCCACCGGTTTTCCGCAGTAGAAATCCCAGAAATCACCGTCATATACAGCACCTGCAGCAATCGCCTTTGCAGAGTCGATGGTACTTCCGCCGCCTACTGCAAGAACGAAATCCACATTCTCTTTGCGGCAAAGCTCGATACCTTCGTAAACCAGACCGCTTCTTGGGTTCGGTTTTACTCCGCCTAACTCAATATATTCAATTCCTTCAACATTCAAAGATTCCTTTACCCGGTCCATCAATCCGGTACGGATCACACTTCCTCCGCCATAGTGGATCAAAACTTTCTTTCCACCAAAACGTTTTACATATTTACCGGTATTGTTCTCTTCATCTTTACCAAATACAAAATAAGTCGGGCTGTAAAATGTAAAGTTATTCATTAGTACCTCCAGAAATTATATCATTCTTTTTATTATATCGAATCTTCCACAGAAACGCAAATATTGTATTTTAACGTTTCGTTCCAATATCATCTTCCAGTTTTCGAATCATGCGAATCACTTCATCAATGGAGCCATGGATCGTCACATAACCATCCAGAGATGCCGCCTTTGCCTTCAATACAGACGACTTCGGATAGATAAATGTCCATGTCTTTCCCTTTCCGTTTCGGGCCTCCTGTACCAGGTTCGCCACCGCTGAATTTCCGTCAAAGGCGAACAGCACACTGTTTCGCCGCTCAAAAATCTCATAGTTGAAGGACTTGTAAATGCCCATCTCCTGCGCTTCGGTCGAGATACGCACACCTGTGATCTTAGCCCTGGAGAGCCGTCTGATCTGCTTCTGGTCCATCAGAGACGGAATAATGCTGTAGACCTCGAACCGGTCATTGTGCTCCACCAGATACCGCTCATGTCCCCGCAGTTTATGTCCCACAACAAAG
Organism: Lachnospiraceae bacterium; assembly: GCA_017435025.1. Next base: position 4,100 of record JAFSFU010000082.1, read on the forward strand.
AATACTTTCTCCGGATTCAAACGGTCCAGAAGCGCTTGCAGCAACTCCTTTTCACCATCACTGACCCGCGCAGGTTCGCTGCTGCTGAAGCTGCCGCCTGCAATGATGACCGGGTACTTGTCCCATGGCAGTTCGACCGTTCGGTCTTTAAAAACCGGATAGGACGGGTATTTGTGAATCTCAAATTTCACATCGCGGATATCATCAAATTCCTTGCGGAATTCATCCATATAATACTGCTCTACCGACTTCGCTCCGCACAAGGTTCCGAAAATCTCTGTTTTGTTTACAAAATTTTGAATCTGACGGTCGATCAGATCATCTTCCACCGCCTTCATCTTTAAGAATTCCTCATCGGAAATCTTCATAAAATTGGTCAGTGCCAACTGCTCGTCGATATTGTCTGTGCCATACAGACCACATCCGTCTGTACCAATCACGCAGGAAATATCATTCTTCAAATACGTTTTCATCGGATGCAGGCGCAGATCGATCAGATTATTAAGCCGCACATTGCTGGTCAGCTGGAACTCCAAAACAATCCCATATTCTTTTAATTTCTCTAACAGTTCTTTTCCCTGTCGGCTCTTTAAGCTGGCGCTGTAAAGTCCATGGCCGATTCGCATATACGGGAACTTCTGTTCCGGCAAAAGAGCCTCCTCCACCAACTGTATGGCATGGGCCATGTTATTCTTCAGAGAATCATTCTCTCCGGCATGGACACGGATTGTCCAGTTCTCATCCTCACTGGCGATCTTTGTCACGATCTCTTTCATGACCGCCTTTAATTCTGCGATATCGTTGATCTCTTCTCCAACAAAATCACTTCCCACCACATACGGGTCTTTGCATACCACTTTCAGTGCCTGAACCGCCTCAGTCAGATAATCATCCGATGCAATCTCCGTTTTTACCAGTGTCAACGGAATCCTTCGGATCGCCGCCAGGAACCGGATATCGACACCGGTCTCTTCTTTCACCAACGGTAAAATATGATGAATCTGCTCCAGCATCTTCGCAGCAGCAGCGCTCTTCTTTACGAGAGTCGTGTCACTGATCTCCACATATTTGATATGTCTTCGCTGATACTCGCGTCCGATCCAAAGCAGAGTGTCTTCATAAAATGTAATATCCGCGTACCTGTCATCCTCCTTGTCTTTCAGCATACGGCTCAGATAATTCCGGATATCTGTATCGTCAATCTGCTCCATGTTTCGAAGTTCAATCTTATAATCTGCTTCTACACCTTTTGTAAAGACATATCGGTAAAGATACAGTTTCTCCAGGTTCGTAAATACTGCCTGGGAATCCTTCAGAATCGATAAGGACATACGAATCTTTTTGATATTCTCCGTAGAATTGTCTATGTTCAGCAAAATCAGGTCGGCGAAATTGATAAAGGTATTGTCATTGATCCGTCGATCCAGATATTTACCGGTCAATCCTGTTAAATCCAGTCTGGATTTCGCCAGTTCTCTCTGCTCATCAATATAATGTTTCTGTTCCTCCGTCAATTGCAGCTGCAGCTTCTTAATGTAATACAACGGATAACGGATCTGATGTTTGATCGCCAATGCGATCAGAATATCTGCGATCAGGTTTGCATTGCCGTGCGTATGTAGATCTGTTGAAAGTTTCACACGCTCCGGCACATAGGACTTTACCACCGTTTCGCGGAACGAATACTTATAGTCCTTTGTCTGGCTCATCAAAGTTTTCGCGATCGCCGGAATCAGCGAATTCACTTCAATATCGCCATTGGGATAGATATTCGCCAGTTTCGTACCATTCAGTCTGAAAATATAAACTCTTCTTCCGTCTCCCTTGATGTAGCATGGAATCTCTCCGACGATCACCTTACGTCCGTTCCGGATCACTGTCTCCTGATTCGCGATACGCGCCAGATTGCTGATCACATTGTCTTTCTGATAGTTATCGGCATAAATCGTATATGAAAGGACCGAATTCTCCATATCCAAACGAACTACGATATCTTTCTCTTTATCCAAATACAACCTTCCAAAGTAACTCATAAAATCACCTGCAATTCCGTACGATTTTGTAACCTCTATTGTACCATATATGTCGAAAAAAGACAGCGGGAAAGTGTGGCAGACCGCCTCACATTTTGCCGCCTTTTCTCGCATTGACATCCCTATCCATCCACGTTAATATATTGATATCGTATATATTCGGAGGTATCAATTATATGGTTCTGTATTTTTCGGCCACAGGCAACACAGAATACATCGCACAGGAAATTGCAAAACGACTTGGCGACGAGTGCATCAATCTCCTTGATCGTGTAAAAAAGAACGATCATACGCTTCTGCATTCTGATCGTCCTTTTATTATCTGTGCACCGGTCTATGTCTGTGAAATGCCGCGCTTTATGAGCAAATACTTAAAAGAACAGCAATTTTCCGGCTGCAAAGACGTGTATTTTATTTTCACCAGCGGCGGATACTGTGGAATATCCGGTGTACTGGCTAAGTCCATGTTCCGCAAAAAGAAAATGAACTATCTCGGTCACGCGGAGTTCAAAATGCCGCGCAACTATGTAGCCAGTGATTCCTATCCGATGCTGGAAACGGCAGAGATCGAGGAGCGAATCCGTCTGGCTTATGAAAAGATCCAGCCGGTTGTTGAGACGATCAAGGCACGAAAAAAACTGACCGCGAGACATGTTTTCCTGTTTGAATCCATCATCACCATTCCCTTCAACCCGGTATGGTCAAAATTCAAATATCAGACCAAAGATTTCCATGCCACAGATAAGTGTATTGGCTGCGGAAAGTGTGAAAAATTATGTCCGCTTAACAATATTTCCCTGAAAGACCGCAAACCGGTCTGGGGCAGCACCTGCACCCACTGTATGGCCTGCATCGGCAACTGCCCGACCGAGGCGATTGAGTACGGAACTATCACACAGAAAAAGGAAAAGTACAACTTCGGAAAGTATCGATATATGTTAAAGAATCTGGATTAAAAAACAGAGCTATAAAAAACGTAAGGAGCGGCCTTTAACCGCTCCATTTTATTACATTGTTATTTTTTTACATACAACTCACAAATTAATTATAAATCTGGACAACGAAGGGTAAATAAATTCAATTCCATTTGAGCTTTTTCAAAATACTCTTCTGCCTCCTTTGTTCCAGTAAAATACATATACCTATCTAGATATTGGTTTAAATGCATCCAGGCATGCTCGCCCATTACTTCATCATAATCACTAATAAGTGAACTCATATCATAACCGTGAACTGCTTCATACAAAAGTAAATTTTTCTGAAAAATCCCTTCCTCGTCTGAAGCAAGCGCATCATAATAATCATCTTCTAATGGAACCCTTGAAAATATAGATAAGATTCTTTCAGTTATTTCCAAATCTTGGGTATTCACTCTTCCATTTGTACAATCAACTAAATGTTTTTTTACAACACTCTTATCATTTTTTGTAACTTTACTTGTCACATCTATTGCAATATAGTCACACAGGAATTCTTCCAAAGCAATTCCATAACGTGTTTTGCCTACACTTCTTTGAACATTTGTGTAAGCATAGCTTTTATCCTCTCTGCAAAAATCACAAACCATGTCAAAGCGTGCAAATAACAAATGAGCAAGTTCATGACCCAAACAAAAGGCTGCCCATATTTCATCATGTGAATCTTTTTCAAGGGATATTAAGTAAGTTTCGTTTTATTGAAAAAGCATCACAGACCATGTCGTCACCCACGTCAAGTTCCCACAACCTGTGAACAAAATTGTAAAAAGCCGAGATATCCAAAATCCCGAAGGGAACTATACTTCCATTGGCTGATTTCCGGTCCTCTAACCTAACATTCGCTCGTTTCCAGTCATACTCACCCGGCAGAAGTATATATACAAGTTTATACAGCTGCCATATACCTCAATTCCCTCTTTTTCGCCGGATTTGGACGTAAAATACAGGTTGTGAGTTTCTATACAAGAAAAAGTGCTTGAAAGATACCGAAAACGAGGAATCTGGGTATCTTACAGAGAAGTTTTTTCACCTATGGATTTTCAAGTGCTAAAATGACGGAGTTTTCACCATTTTCGGTACCCTGGGCCATGTTTCTTTCCTATA